>CAIJEA010000225.1 GCA_903819605.1 uncultured cyanobacterium
AACGCAAAGACGCATTGCAACTTAGCGGCTATCTCCATGACCTCGGTATCTGTCTCCACTTCCAAGACGATGAAATGTCGCCCCTCTATCAAATCGTCATCCTCAAACCCAAATGGGGAACCGAGGCAGCCTATGCCGTTCTCGACAATCCCGAAGTAATCCGCAACTTTGGACGCTTTAGCAATAAAGAACTTGCCCAAATCTGGAGTGCAGACGAATATACAGGAATGCATAGCGGCTTATTGGAACTCATGAAAAGGTTTCAACTCTGCTATGAAATCCCTCAATGTAAGGGGATCTACATCGCCCCCCAACTCCTCACCGAAAACCAACCTGAATATGCTTGGGATGAATCCGAAAACCTGATTTTCCGCTATACCTATGACTTCATGCCCAAGGGTCTTGTACGTCAGTTCATCGTCGCCATGCACGAAAGCATCGAAGCCCAAATCGTCTGGCGTAGCGGTGTAATCATCCATAAGCGTGAATATGCCAACACCCGCGCCGAAGTCGTCGAAAACTACGGCAAACGCGAAATCAAGATCCGCGTCTCTGGCAAAAACAAACGCGACCTGTTAACAGTAGTCACCCACGAACTCGACAAAATCCACAACTCCTACAAACGCCTCGCCAACAAATATCAAAAGCTCATCCCCTGCAACTGCAACACCTGCGGAGGTAGTCAAAATCCCCATTTCTACGAATTCACCAACCTCAAACGCCGCTACGAAAACCGCAAATATAACGTTGAATGTGACATTAGTTATGAATCTGTCAATGTATTAGGCTTAATTGATGACAGTGGCGCAAGGTCAATGCTAGCCAAATCTTTTGAAGATGAAAATAAACGATTGGATAAGGATAACCAACTATCAAATTCAGCATCTGTTAGCATTTACGTTAATCAAAACCAAGAGCAAACTATGAGTAATCCACAAACCAACTTCGGCGGTGACTATGTGCGCGGCGATAAAATCGGCGGTGACAAAGTTGGACGAGACAAAATTGGCACACAAATTAACAACTCTCCCAATCTTGCTCAAGCCGCCAAAGAAATCAAAGAGCTACTCGATCAACTTTCTGAAGAATACAATCCCAACACCGAAAAGGGACAAAATCTAATCAAAGATGAAGCTCTCAAAGTCATTAAGAGTGATTCCACACTTCAACAAAAAATAGTCAACGCTCTCAAAGAAGGTAGCGTTACCGCACTAGAAGAAGCAATCAATCATCCAGTTGCAAAAATTGTAATTGCTACAACCAAAGGCTTTCTTGAAGGTTAGAGATTGAGATCCCCGACTTTTTTTGTGAATTTATAAATCCCTTGCGATCGCAAAGAAAATATCGGGGATCTGGACATTTACAGTTTTGTCGATTGATCGCCTCTCCGAGCAGAACTTTATGGAACTGGTCAGACTAGCGATCGCCCAACTTCCATTAATTGGCAATATTTTCAAGCCATTTTTAGAGCAAAGCAAACCCAAGGATTAGTTTAATTAGCTTATGCGTGGATAAATCTATTTGTCTTGATATATGATTTGACAGGGAGTAGACTTTGTTTTTCAAATCAGCTTAGGGTCAATTCATGAATTGACCCTATATTTTGTTCTTTTGCGTAAGTACTAAAACGTCTGACAAATTCCTAAATGAGTGACGAGTTGTATAGGGTACTTTTAATTGATGACGATCGCATTTTTCGGATGGGAATGAGATCGTGGCTATCACAATTTCCAGACTTGGAAGTAGTTGCAGAGGTGGATACTGCCGAAGATGCATTAGCGATTCTGCAAGTAGATATAGAAGAGAATTCTTTAGCTTCGATTGATATTGACTTAGTACTGCTCGATCTCAATTTGGGATGGATAAATTCGGAATCTGTTAAATCCAATCGCCTATCTGGTTTAGAGCTTTGTCAAAGGTTAAAGTCAAAGTATCCCAACTTACCGATTTTGCTACTAAGTTCGCCACAGGCTCCAGAATTAGTCGCAATGGCGCTACGTTGGGGTGTAGAAGGCTATTGCCTTAAGGGGACAAATCCTAAAGAATTAATCATTGCAATTCGTCAAGTTGCCGCAGGCAATCCATATTTGGGCGATCGCTACACAATCGACACAAATCAAACTGAGAGACTAACTACAAATCTTCCCAATGAACCTGTCAGTGTTGTGGCAATCATCAGACATAACTTGTATTTGTCTGGACTGCGGCGAATCGATCGTATGCTGAGTGATGTGAAGGCTGTTATAAATGCTCCTAATCAAGAACAGTTAGGAGATCGACTTACAAAAATAGTCCTTGCTGGACAAGTTCGCGAATTGCAGGCAGCACGTTGGCTCATGCATCAGATCTGGGGAAACAAAAAAAGACTCCCAGTTTTTTCGCAAACAAATGTTGTTGCTAAATTGACAGAATCAGTTACTAGCTCAGAGGTAGAAATTAGCGATCGCCTAGTTAATAAGCCAGACAATGATATCCTCTCTATTCAATCTAGTCTGTGGGATACAACGGTTACAAAGCTACAGGCGAGTTTAGCTAACTTAAGTAAAACACATTTAGAAATTGACATTCTCAAAGAGGAAAAGAAACGCGAACTTCTTTATATTGCGTTACGCCAAGTAGAACGAAGTATAGAGGAATTAAGATTTTCACAAATCCAACCTTCACAATTGGAAGATAGAATTCCGATGATTTTAAACAATATTTGGCAGGAAACCGTTGTTAATTTTTTTGGCAAATATTACATTCTTCCTAACTCTTTCAACACAAATCTCGAAGTCAATGTCGTTGAGATTTTGCTAAAAGATCGTGAGATCGTACAGACAGAATTTTTGGATAAAATTCCCCAGATTGATAATTTACTGTCGCATTTATTATTTGAAACAGACTTAGTTGTTAACAATGCGATCGCAGCCACAGGCACACCCGCAGCTATGCGGAGGGCAGAATTAATTTTAGAGAATCTGATCGTTCAAATTGCCAATGGAGTCATTCACCCCCTCTTAAACCACTTCGCTAATGTTGAAGAAATTAAGCAAAAATTCTATCGGTACAATCTACTTTCCACTCGCGAGGTTGAGCGATTTCGCAATGATTTATCTTGGCAATATCGACTTGACAAATATATTACCGATCCGCAGTTAATCTTTGAAAGTCGCCATATTTTATTTACTCTAGCCAATCCAGGAATTAGGGAAATAAGTATCTATGTACCACGTAATCAGGAACTACAACAGCTAGAAGGCGTTCAGCTTGCAGTAACTTTGGTGTTGGAATTGCAAGATGCGATCGCACCACGACTAAAATCAGCGATCGCATTTCTTGGCAGTGGATTTGTATATGTTTTAACTAATGTGATCGGTCGTGGCATTGGGTTGATTGGGCGTGGTGTACTCCAAGGAATTGGCAATGCTTGGCAAGACAGCCGTTCGCGAAAGTAAAATTTGCTGAGCTAAAATATTTTTCTGGAGCTTGCCCATCGCATTGCGGGGCAGTTCCGCAACGAAAAATATTTGTTTCGGACATTTATAAGACGCAAGACGGCTTTTGCAATGTTCGATTAAAACTTCTGGCGCAATACTTATCTCCTCTTTGAGCGCGATCGCCGCCACCACTTTTTCACCAAAATCTTCATCTGGCAACCCAATTACTGCTGATTCCTTGATCGCTTCATGGGACTCTAGAACATTTTCGATTTCCTTAGGATAGACATTAAAGCCGCCAGTGATAATTAACTCTTTGGCACGACCGACTAAGTACAATCTACCGCCATCCTCGCGATCTTGGAAGCCCAGATCGCCTGTACGAAACCAACCATTAACAAAGGCTTCTGCTGTTTTGTCAGGCATTCCCCAGTAACCTTGAAAGACATTTTCACCACGAATCCAAACCTCACCCACCTCAGCGATCGCGACATCATCACCATGGCGATCGACTATGCGAACTTCTACACCTGCTAAGGGAAACCCTACACTCTTGGCTTTGCGATGTGCCGAATCAATGTGGTTAGAGGCATTCATCCCTGTTTCAGTCATCCCATAGCGTTCGAGAATACGGAAATTAGTGAGATTCTCAAACTGATAGAATTGTCGATCGCTAAGGGGGGCTGAGCCAGAGATAAATACACGCATCTTACTCAAATCTGGCTTATGTTCAAGATTTTTCCACTCATTGATGAGTCTTTGATAGATGGTGGGAACACCCATAAACAATGTGCATTTTTCTAATTCTAGAGTTTTCCATACTCGACGAGGCTCGAATTTTTCATGCATAATCATTGTTGCTCCTGCATAGAGACAGCCCAAAGTAGCAACATTCAAACCATGCACGTGAAACAATGGCAAAACATGGAGCAATACATCCCGATCGCTCCATTGCCAAGCTTGATGTAGGGCTTTGGTATTAGCGATCAGATTACGATGGGAGATGGCAGCACCTTTACAGCGACCTGTCGTACCTGACGTATAGCAAATCATCGCAATCTCATCGCCACCTAGAGTATATTCTGGAGAACTTGTTACCGACTCTGGTAGTGACAATTTCTCCAAAAGCAATATTTGCAAATCTGATAGGTGTTGAATAGTAGTTTGGACTTTGGCAAAGCGATCGCTCGTTGTCACAAATAGAGAACTACTCGAATCAGTCAAGAAATAAACAATTTCTTCAGGACGATAGTCGGGATTTAGGGGAAGCGCGATCGCGCCGATGGAGAGAATTGCAAAATGAAAAAACAGAAACTCGATACATTTCGGCAGTTGCACCGCTACGCGATCGCCTTGTTTGAGGCCTAAGCGATCGAGCATCAATGCATAACGCTGTACTTGAAGATCAAACTCTTGGTAAGTCCAAGTTTTCTCCTCAAATATGATTGCGGGCTTGTCGCCATATTTTGCAGCGCTTTCGGAAATTAGCCGAGCTAAGTTCATGACTGGATTAACCTAAAATTTCCTAAATTTATCTACAGCGATAGACTGATGCTATGGCTATCTGTGCGATGATTATTTTAACTATCTTGACGTTAGGTTTTGTTGACTGTGAATACTGTCCGTACTGTTTCTGATACCAAAAAAGATTTTTATTTAGCTTTCCCAAAGCCAGTCAATCAAGTCTATCGGCGGGTTGTGGATGAGCTTTTGGTAGAAATTCATTTACTAAAAGTCAATCAAACATTTGTTTATGACTCAATTTTTGCGCTAGGTTTTGTTACAACTTTCGATCGCTTTACAGTCGGCTATAAGCCTGAGACCGATCGCTTTGCCGTATTTCATGCCCTGTGCTCTGCACTTCAGTTTGATTCTGATCGCATCCGCCAAGATGCAACATCTCTCAGCGATCTCGCTACAAGTTCGCCCCACAACATCAAAACTTTATTGACCAATCTCGAATCTGGGATTAGCCTCGAACCATTATCTGGACAATTACAGACGATCGCTAACAAAGCAAATTTTAAATATAGTCGTCTGCTGGGCGTAGGTCTATATGCATTGCTCGAAATTAGCGATCCTGAATCGATTGCCGATAATGCAAAGCGTGAAGAAGTCATCAAATTGGTAGGCGAAACGCTCAAATTTGGTAGCGATCGCCTACTTAAAGATGTTGATTTATATCGCTCAAATCTTGAAAAGATTGAGCAAGCCCGTCAGATGATTGCCGACATGGTGGAAGCCGAACGCAAGAAACGCGCTCAAAAAGAAGCTGCATCATCGAGTGTAGCCACCGAAACTAGTACTAGTGAAAGTCCTGAGATCACGACGGAAAGCAAGTAATCTCCAAAATGGAAGGCGATACCTTCCATCTTTTATCTAAAACCGAGAAGAGAGTTTCA
>CAIJEA010000226.1 GCA_903819605.1 uncultured cyanobacterium
CTTAAAATTGGATCTTAAAAAAGATGCTAATGGTGAAGTGATTATTGATGGTCAGGCTATTCGCACTCTCAGAAAATTATGGGAATTTGAGCAATCAGTTTTAAATGGCGATCGCATTTATGCCCAGACTAAGTTTGCCCTTGATGGAGACTTAACAAATAGATTTATTGACGATCTATTTATGCCAAGTAAAAGCAAAATCGATCCAAAAATGGCACAGCTTATTTTTGATTTGCATCGTCAAGGCGTTGAAAATGCCCAAAAACAATGGTCTGGATTGATTAGTACTTGCGTAAACCTAGTAAAAGATTTGATACCATTCCGAGCAAAATAATTTTGGGAATCTTCGTCCTGTTCCAGCACTATAGAAGTTTATAAAATACGGAGTTACGGTGGCTACGCCAGATTGGTTGGCTATTGTCGATGATCAAATTACTTTGCATCTTAGCCCAACAGTATTGAAACAGATTGAGCAAGATAGTGATTTTTTTGCCGATCGCCAAGATCGTGATGATGATATTATTTACAAACTTAATAGTCAGGAATTATTGCAAGTATTAGCATCAAGTGTTGGGCTTACGACCTTAAGTCAAGGGGCAATTATAATTTGGACTTATTACACGGAAATTGATAAAAATGGCAATATTCTTAACTCCCCAGAGGGAAGGAAATCACCAATACTAAGGACTCTGATTAATATTGATGGGGACTTGAGTCAAAAAGTTAGCCGAGACATCTTGAAGCATCCTCTCGGCAATCGCATTTTAAAAGCGCATAGCTATATTGTGGGGCAAATTTCACGACAGTTTGCAACGATAATTACTGAATATATTGAGACAAAGCTACGTCCATTTACGATCGCCGTTATATCTATGGTGACAGTGTTTGCTTGGTGTGAACCGTTACGTAAATTGGGAGAAAAATTGCACTTGCCAGATGCAGTAATTGGTAATTGCTGGAGCATTATTATTGCTGCGCCCATTACGGTTTTAGGAATTTGGTGGATAAACTCCAAGCTACCCTTTAAACTGTCGTCCTTAAAGCTATTTCGAGGCAGTTTCGATCAAAAGTTTTTTCAAAAATTGGGCAAGGCTCTACTTACTTTTTTAGAAAGTCGTGGTTTAAGAATTGTGGCGATCGGCATTATTGTAATTATACTTTTAGGCTGGCTTGTGAGTAGAGTGGCAACTAATTTTGCTCATTTTTCCATTGACGGTCAACTTAATCGCATCATTCAGACTCTTGAGTCCTATGCCGAGCCATATTTGCCAATTGCGATTGTTAGTTTACGTAAATTGATTGTGAACAATCTGGGCAAAATATTTTTACGTAATTCTTTCTTTGTGAAATTGATTTTTGGACGCTTCATTAAATGATGTAATAGAGACTTAATCTTATCAGTCTATATACATCCCCTAAGACGATGACACAAACTGAGATTTGGAGATCGCAAGCCGCCGCAACCCTTGCTTTTCTCGTTCCTAAAATTGTCGGTACTGCGCCCACTGCAAACGATGGATTGGTAGATGATCTAGTTAGGGCGCTCAATAATCTGCCTGCTCGCCCAGATGCTCGCCAACCCTATGCAGGTATTTTCCCTGCTGCGGATTTACAAACTTGGCGCAATCGCGCAGCAGCAACATGTCAGTATCTAGTCCCAAAGATTCAAGATGTACAAGGCAGTATTTATGACGGTGCGATCGATGATTTGATTCGGTTCATCCGTAGTTTGCCTCCGCGCCCTACAGGTAGAGCACCCTATTCAGGGCTATTTCCATCTGCCGATCTCCCGACATGGCGCAAGCAAGCAGCACAAACCTTAGCGGCAGCGATCGCTACCATCGTCGATCCAAAATACACTGCTGCTGATGGCAAAATCGATGATTTGATTCGGGCAATGAGCAGTTTACCCCTGCGACCAATTTTACGAAAACCCTATGAAGGTCTATATCAAGCACCAAATATTGTTCAAGCTCGCCAATTAGCATCTCAACGGTTGCAACAATTGATTACAAATTTGCAAGACGACTTCAATCCCAAAGATGTCTTAGTCGATCTTACAATTAGGGCGCTAAATAACTTACCTCCACGCGCGGCAACTCAACAGCCCTATGCAGGATTGTATTCAGTTGCAGCACCAGTATTGCTGACTCAAGATCAGTTGTCGGCGATCGCTCCTGATTCCGATCCATCTCGACTGTCCCAACTATTACCTAACCTAAATACAACAATGCAGCGATATGGCATTACGACTCCTCTTCGTAAAGCCCATTTTCTTGCTCAAACAGCCCATGAAAGCGATGGATTTAGTACTAATGAAGAATATGCCTCTGGTGCAGACTATGAAGGACGTTTAGATCTGGGCAATACCAGACCTGGAGATGGTGTGAGGTTTAAAGGTCGTGGTTTGATCCAAGTGACAGGTCGCTCTAACTATGCTGCCTGCGGTCAAGCTTTAGGTGTGGACTTAATCAGCAATCCTCAGCGTCTAGCAGACTTTGACCTTGCTTGTCTTAGTGCGGGTTGGTATTGGGATACAAATAAACTTAACGGCTATGCTGATAGTGATGATGTCGTCTCTATTACCCAAATTATCAATGGTGGTTTAAATGGTTTAGACGATCGCCAAGCCTATCTCGCTAGTGCTAAGAGCGTATTTGGAATTTAAAGAGGTTATAGAATAGATTAACTATCTAAAGGTTTTGGCGAGGGAAAATCTATGACTTTGCACCCTTTAACCTCTGAGTCAGCGATTTCTCCAGAGATCGACTATCCTGACAGTGATGGCAACCCGATGGCTGACAATACCGAACAATATCGCTGGATTGTAATCATTAAAGAAAACCTAGAGATCGTGTTTGCGGATGATCCTAATGTGTTTATTGCAGGGGATCTGCTATGGTATCCCGTGCGCTATACACAAAAACGGGTTGCTCCAGATGTAATGGTAGTAATTGGTCGCCCAAAAGGAAGAAGAGGCTCTTACAAGCAATGGTTAGAAAATAACATTGCGCCACAGGTTGCTTTTGAGATTTTATCGCCCAGCAACAAAGATCGTAGGGGACTTGATTCATTAGAAGATAAGTTTGAATTTTACGAAAATCATGGCATCAAGGAGTATTACGTATACGATCCAGACGATCTAATCCTAGAAGGTTGGCAAAGGTTTGGCGATCGCCTAGTCAAAATTCCATCCATGATGGATTGGGTCAGTCCACTTTTGGGCATCAGATTTGATTGGACAACAGGACAAGAATTAGTATTATCTCGCCCTGATGGTCAGAGATTTCTATCTTCATTGGAGCTAGATCATCGGTTACAGCAATCAAAAGTTCAGGTTTGGCAAGAACAACAACGCGCCGAACAAGAGCGCAAGCGCGCCGAAATTCAGCGTCAACGCGCTGAGCAAGAAAGTCAACGCGCTGAGCAAGAAAGTCAACGTGCTAATCGTCTTGCTGAGCGTTTACGAGCTTTAGGTATAGATCCCGACGATGACCCTTAAACTTGATGGTAATCTCGGTCTATGTGGGGCGCACCGCACGGGCAAAACAACTTTGGCGATCGCCCTTGCCGCTCGCTTTAGTATTCCCTTCGTCCGCACCACGACCAGCCAAGTTTTTGCCCAACTTGGTTTAGATCCTGCTGAACCGATGGACTTTAATACAAGGCTGTACGTGCAAAATCATGTTTTAGATGCTGCCGAATTGGTATGGCAAGATTCGGCTATGCCATTTGTTAGCGATCGCACCCCCATCGATATGATTGCCTACACCCTCGGTGATATCCAAGGTAAAACTGAGGTAGATTTTGATTTGCTCAATCAATACATCGAGCGCTGCTTTGATAGCACTAATCAATTTTTTCCGAATCTCGCGATTATCCAACCGGGCATCCCACTTGTCTATGCAGAAGGCAAAGCGGCTCTGAATGCCGCCTATATTGAGCATATTAATGTTTTAGTACTTGGACTATGTGGCGATCGCCGTCTCAAGGCTCATGTGTTTTGTAATGCCAGAGAGGCGCTCTCTCTCGAAGCAAGAATACTTAATATTTCTGATCGGTTTAATTCACCCAAAACTGGGTAACTTGACTAAAGGGTAAGGGGTACAAGTTAGCCTTAGGTATGGGACAGTGGGATTTAAAAGAGCAGATTATCTAGGTCTATGGCTTCGCAATCGAAGATTTATCAAAGCTCAACATTCTGATGCATGGGGATTTACATTAATCGAGCTTCTAGTAACAATGATTATTATTGGTATCCTAGCGGCGATCTCTCTCCCCTCATTTCTCAATCAAGCCAACAAAGCTCGATATTCAGAAGCAAAAACTTACATTGGTACGATGAGTCGGCTGCAACAAGCATACTATCTAGAAAAAAGAACATTTACTGATGTTATAGGTAATCTGAATGTAGGGGTAAATACAACAACGGCTAACTTTATCTATTCTGTGATTTCAGGTGATGTCAATGGCAATAGCAGCCCCATCCAATTAGATAAAATCGTTACCAATGTTGCAACGCCAACATCTCCAAACGTAAATGCTTTTGTTGCAGTTGTTGGTATACCTGGTGTAGTTAGGATAGATACGGTGTTTTGTGTTGCTAATTCTCCCAATATTTTCATCAATCCTGGATCGATGAATTCA
>CAIJEA010000227.1 GCA_903819605.1 uncultured cyanobacterium
CGATCTTGTAAGTGATATCCGTTAGACCTAGCTCACGGGCTGCGGTACTGAAGACTCCAACTCGGCAGGTCTTCTCTAATACTTCCACCCAGTTACGGGGGAAGGGAACATCGCCCCAACGTGCCATTTGCGTAATGTGCCAGAGATGCTCAGAACGGCTAGGACGATTGACACCAGCGCCGTAGAACTGATGGTGAGCAGGTTCGCGCATCGGCGAGTTGATCGCACAGGCTACATCATCAGGATTACCTAAATGGATGTAATTAACATTAGTGCTGACATAGGCGCGGCGAGAGAGGATTTGACGAATCTCTTCGGCATTGTTAGGGTCGGCGCAATACATACAAGCTTCTAGTAACGCTTTGACGAGAGCAATGTGTGTATTTGGATAAGCATTTGCCCAATCTTCTCGCACACCGAGGACTTTTCCGGGATGACCATTCCAAATTTCGAGATCGGTCGCTACCGTGAAGCCGATATTTTCCATTGCGGCGCGGAAGTTCCAAGGTTCACCGACACAAAAACCATCGATACTGCCTGCTTTGAGGTCAACCACCATTTGCGCGGGTGGAATTGTTTTGAGTTCCACATCAAGATCGGGGTCGATGCCGCCTGCGGCTAACCAGTAACGCAGTAGGAGATTATGCATTGAAGAGGGATGGACTACGCCCATGCGGTGAGAGCGATCACGAGTATTTTGCAACATCTCTTTAAAATCAGCGAGGGTATGAATACCGCGATCGTAGAAGTGGCGATCGAGACTAATCGCGTTCCCATTACGGGTCATGGTTAGGGCGGTCACAATTGGTTTGCAAGCGCCAGCACCTCCAAGGGTGAGCCACATGGGTAAACCTGAAGGCATTTGCGCCGCATCAAGATAGCCGCCCGAAATACCATCAACAATACCGCGCCAACTGGTTTCGCGTACTAGAGAAACTTCATCAAGACCATGCTTCTGAAAGAAGCCTTTTTCCTTAGCGACGGCGATTGGTGCACAGGCCGTTAAGGGAACGAAGCCGATCTCTAAATTGACTTTTTCTAAGCCGTGACGGGCAACAGTGGCAACCTTACGCGCATTCAATTTTTTAACGCGCTTTTGTTGGTTCAAGAAATAAATAATTTCACTGCGAAGGCTGTAGTAACTGGGGTGATTAACCGCTTCCATGCGTTGACGTGGGCGTGGAATATCAACCTCCAAAATGCCACCAATTTTCGAGGCGGGACCATTGGTTAACATGACAATGCGATCGCTAAGTAACACCGCTTCATCGACATCGTGGGTAACCATCACAGCCGTGATTTGGTCTTCATTACAGATCTGCATGAGCTTTTCTTGCAGATTTCCGCGAGTCAGTGCATCCAAAGCGCCAAATGGCTCATCTAGTAGCAAGAGTTTGGGACGGACGGCTAGGGCGCGGGCGATCGCCACACGTTGACGCATCCCCCCAGATAGCTGTGTGGGTGGTTTATCGATCGCATGGGCAAGTCCTACCATACTCACATAGCGCTCAACTAGATCGTGGCGATCGCCTTTCGATAAATGCGAAAGTACTTCATCAACGGCGAGAGCGACATTTTCGCGTACCGATAACCAAGGTAAGAGCGAATAGTTTTGAAATACCACCATGCGATCGGGACCGGGGCGCGATACGCGCTCATCCTCTAGCATCACTATGCCGCCAGTGGGTAAGTCTAGCCCTGCAATCATATTTAGCAAAGTTGACTTTCCACAGCCTGAGTGACCGATGAGAGAAATAAATTCACCTTTTTTTATTTGCAGGTCAATTCCTTTAAGAGCAATATATTCTTTACCACCACCTAACGGAAAAGTTCTCTCTATTTGATCGATTAAAACAAAATCCTGCATTTTAAAATTCTCCAGATATAACCATCACAATTTGTAAAAATTCGTAGGGGCAAAGCATTAACGTCACAATTTTTGAAATTAAAAACAACTTTGAAGCGTTAATGCTTTGCCCTTAACCTTGAACATTCACCGATATATTCCAAACCGCAGCAATAATTAATTGGTGGATGGCATAAAGGGTTGAGCATTTGCGATATAAGTTTTGTGATAAATGTGGGAAATGATCACGCAAATGCTCGACCCCTACTTCTGCTCTTCAGGCAAGATCACATTCTGAAGCCATGCTACAGCGCGATCGAGAATCAAGCCTACAGCACCGATATAAACTAGCGCCAAGATAACTTCACCCACCTTGTCATTGGTGTAGGAGTTCCAGATAAAGAAACCAATCCCAACGATTCCAGACATGATGATTTCGGCGGCGATAATTGCAAGCCAAGCTAGACCAATGGAGATGCGTAAACCCGTGAAAATATAAGGCAATGCTGAAGGAATCAAAATCTTAAAGAAATACTTTTGGCGGGAGAGTTGCAATACCCGCGAAACGTTGCGATAGTCCTGCGGAATTTGCTTAACGCCTACTGCTGTATTTAATAAGATCGGCCAGACAGAGGTTATGAAGATTACAAATAATGCGGCTGGTTCATTTTGGCGGAGAGCAGCGAGTGCGATCGGAACCCACGCCAGAGGAGGCACTGTTCGCAGAAATTGGAATAGCGGATCGAGAGCTTTATCAATTACAGGTGTAGTACCAACTAAAATACCCATGCCGATACCCACGATCGCTGCTAGTGAGTAGCCCTTAGCCACACGCTCAAAGCTAGCAAGAGTCTGCCAGAATAAGCCTTTGTCAGTGCCGCCGCGATCAAAGAAAGGATAAAGCAACAGGTTACGTGTGGATTTCTCAGACAGAATATTAATTGGACTGGGCAACTTGATTACACCAATCCCAGAGAGAATTTGCCAAACGAATAAAAATCCTAGAATTCCGACGATTGGGAGCGCCCAATTTTGAGCGTTTTTCTGCCAAAATTTATTTAGAGATCGCCCTAAACTAACATTACGATTACTTATGCTTGCTGCCATGATTTTTCATTCATTGAGAATCAATTAAATTTATTTTTTAGAAGAGAGCGAATAGTTAAAAACTATTCGCTCTTTTAGTTATCAATCATTTAGAAGGTGAATGTGGTACGCACTACTCCAACGGTCGCTGTTGGTGCATTATTAATACCTTCTGGATTAAAGATAAAAAAGATGCCTGGGGTAACGCTAATATTTTTGGAAACTTTAAAATTGAAATATCCTTCCAATTGATAGGGCTTAGCTGTGGCTGTAGATGGAATTGTGGCAAGTCCAGCAGCAGCATTACGTGCTAGAGGTTGTCCAAAGAGAATGCCAGCTGTATTGCCTTCATTAAAGACATCGCTGAAATGGAAGCCTGTCATCCAACTAGTAAAAGTTGTAGAAGCATCCTTATTAGTAAGATTGGCAAAGATCCAAGCGCCAGATAAATTAAAAGCAATCTTAGGAGTAATCCGCCATGTCAATGTCGAACCGATGGAATTTAGTTTGATCGGGTCGGTTAGCAATCCTCCATTAATTGCCCCAATGTCAGCAGAAGCTAAGCCAGTTCCTAAAATATTGATCTGGTGATAGCTATTGGCATAGTTCAGTCCGATATCAAGATTGGAAGTGGGCTTGAGGGTTAATTGAGCAGCCAGAATGGAACTACCACCAAAGAAGCCTGCACCAAGCAAAGTAGTGGGACTGTTAGTCGCGATCGCAGAGTTAACACTTCCATATAAGGCTCGAAAATCAACCTTATCGGAAGGAGTCCAGATGAAACCAACGGCGGCAGCTAGACCAGTTCCAGATGTCCCTCCAGATACACGAGTCGCAGCATTTAAACCTTGCCCAAAACGCGAGATAGAGCCTTGACCTTCACTAGCAAAAGGGCTAATCGCTGGGAAAGCATCGGACACTTCTGCATTAGAACCTGCAAACAGCGTCAACTTATCAGCTACTGGGAAAATGTAGAGCAACTTGTAGAGATTGACCGAGTTGGCGGCGGCTGTATTGGAGTTAGATGGATTAAAATTGAGGAATTGATTCTCAAATCCCAATCGGACATTGCTAGAACTACCGAGGGGATCGGCATAGCCTAAAGGTGCAGCCAGACTGTTGATATTTGTAGCTTGCAAGCCCGTAATCAATAAGTCCTTACCAGAAAAGCTGGTCAATAAATTCAGGCGTACACGGTTATTAAAAACAATGTTAGTGTTTGTGCCACCATTGTTAGGATTGGCTCCTGTTGCGCCCGACACACTGAAAATTGCTTCGCCACTCAGTTTGGTTGTTGTAGAAAACTGTTGCGCTTCCAACTTGGCGGTTTTCGCATCAAGGGCATCAACTCGACCGCGTAGGGTTGCGAGTTCGGCTGCAAACTCCTCTTGGAGCTTTTGCAAAGTTGCGAGATCTTCTTTGCTGACCTTATCCGCTAATCCTGCCGAAATAATCTCATTGATTTTGTCAAGACAAGCATTTAAACCAGCCGCAAACTCATAGCGCGAGGTCGCTTGCTTGCCCCGAAATGTGCGATCGGGATATCCTGCGATACAACCGTAGCGCTCAACTAGCGATTGTAAGGCAGTAAAAGCCCAGTCTGTAGGACGCACATCTGATAGTTGGGAAACAGAGGTAACATTCTGAGCAGTTGTACTAGTACTGATGGTGTCACGTTGAATTTCGGCACTCAATTGAGAAACTTCAGAACTAGTAACTCTATTAATACTAGAATTTGACGGAGTTAAACTTTCCGCTTTTGGTGCAGCAGAAGCAGCGATCGCACCATAAGATAGCTGCAAACCAGACAAAATCACGCCAATCTTGGCAATAGAGTAAATTTTCTTCATTTGCTATTTCCTCACACAGTATTTTTTAGATTGTTTCTTGGATTGTTGGGTTATGCTTTCTTGATCTTTAAACCATCAAGATAGGCTTGGGGATTCTCAGGATCGAACTTTGTACCATCGAAGAATTCCTCAATACCGCGAGAGGTACTAGTGGGAATGTCGGCAACGGCTATACCAGCTTCCTTCGCTGCTTCGCGCCAAATATCCTCCCGATTGACCTTCTTAATCCAATCCTTTGCTGTAGCCAAAGAATCCTTAGGTAAGAAGCCCCAACGAACGCTCTCAGTCAAGAACCATAGATCGTGACTCTGATAGGGATAGGAAACATTGCCTTTAGCGTCTTTCCAATACAGAGGAGCCATGCTCTTATCATCGACTTTACGTCCATCACCCAAGTCATACTTGCCCATCATTGGACCCTCAAGGATTTCAGGAGCAACGCCATAATAGTTTTTAGTAGCCACAATCTGAACTAGCTCTTTGCGATTATCGAAGTTATCGCACCATTGCTGAGCTTCCATAATAGCCTTAAGCATTGCCTTAGTTGCCTTGGGGTTCTTGTCTACCCAATCCGCACGCATTGCTAAATATTCTTCAGGATGTGCCTTCCAAATTTCGGCGGTGAGGGCAGAAATGAAGCCAATCTTCTCTTGGACGATGCGATAGGGCCATGGGTCGCCAGTACTAAAGGCATCCATTGTCCCAGTTTTCATGTTGGCAACGGTTTGAGCCGAAGGAACGGTCAACAATTCAACGTCAGCGTCAGGATCGACTCCACTAGCAGCAAGCCAATAGCGAATCCAAAAGTCTTGATTGGCTTTTGGGAAAGTGAAGGCAGCTTTGAATTTACCGCCATCGGACTTGGCTTTCTCAAAGAACTCTTTGGCTTTATCGATTTTCAGACCTACACCCTTGTCTTTGTGTTTGCCAGCGATCGCAATGCCATTTCCCTGCGTATTCAATTGCAAAAGCACATACATGGGAACCTTGAGATTATCAGTGATGATGCCTTCAGAAATTAAATAGGGCATGGGCATTTGCCACTGACCGCCATCGATACCACCTGCGGAGGAACCAATTTTGACGTTATCTCTTGCTGCACCCCAGTTGGCTTGTTTGGAGATATCGACATCCGTCATACCATATTTTGCAAAAAAGCCCTTTTCTTTAGCAATGATCAATGGTGCTGATTCAACGATGGGCAAATAGCCAAGTTTAACTTTAGTGACCTCAGGCACCTGATCGGCTGGAATATTAATTTTTGCAGCCTGAGTTGAAGTAACTTTTGGGGTGTCTTCAGGAGGATTGCCACATGCTTTGAGAAGGAATGAACCTAGAGCGGTTGCTCCTGCGGTAGCAATAAAGCGCCGCCGTGAAAAGTTGTTATTGAAACTAGACATAGTTTCGCTCCTTTAAGTAATACAAGATAGAATTTGTTTTTTAAAAGGGTTTTGAATTCAGAGCAAAGCTGGATGCGATTGCGCTCTTATAAATTGCAAATGCATGACAGTGAATTTAAAGAGACAATCTCAACTCATCAGGCTTAAAAACTAAGCCTCAAGACCTTAGTAAAAATTAGAACGATTGATTGGTTGCTATTGATATCTTAGAGTTAAGTATTGATAGAGTAAAGTCTATTATTCTTATAATAGCTATATAGTATAGTCTATGTATTTTCAAAAAATAAAAGCCCTTCTATGAAGGGCTTTTATTTTTTGGCAAGATTATCTATACAGCAATCGCAGCAGCCTTAGTAGTACCGAGAGATTCCATTACTAGTTCAGCAAGATCGTTAATGAATATTGGATGACTATTTAGGGCAGGTACGCGATCAAAGTTATGAATACCTGCTTCTTCAGCAACTTCACGATATTCGATATCAATCTCTTGCAAAGTTTCAATATGTTCGGATACAAAACTAATCGGCACTACTAGCAGGTCATTAATACCCCGCTTAGCAATATTTTTAATTGCTTCCTCAGTGTATGGTTGTAGCCATTCAACAGGACCAACTCGACTTTGATAGGCGAGGGTATGTGCATTGTAATGGTTGTAATCACGCCGCAAAGCTTTCATAATGCCATCGACGCAGTTTTCCATTTCCGACTGATAAGGATCGCCATACTTGATGACATATTTCACAGGCACACCATGAGCACTGAAGAAGATATGCACATTTTCTGGTTCCGCAAAAGTTTGCAATTTGGCATTGATTAGTTCATTCATTGCCCGAATGTACCCAGTACGCTCGTACCAAGAATTAATGGTGATTCGTTCGATCGCTTGAAGTTCAGGATCGTTTTCCCAAATTTCATCAAGTTTCTTGATACTAGAACCACTAGTGCTAATAGAGTATTGAGGATATAAAGGCAACACTACAAGACGAGTTATGCCATCTTGTTTGATTTGGGCGATCGCTTCTTCAGTGTAGGGATGCCAGTAGCGCATAGCTACATAAACCTTCGCATCGACTCCATGACGTTGCAATACGTTTTCGATGTTTTCACCTTGCTCTTCGGTGAGTTGGCGCAAAGGAGAGCCTCCACCAATCATTCTGTAATTTTCTTGACTAATGGGAGCGCGACTAGCAGCGATCAATGAAGCGATCGGCTTTTGCAAAAAAGGAATGGGGAGGCGGATAATTTCTGGATCGGCGAACAGGTTATACAAGAAAAGGTAGACATCTTCTAACTTTTCAGGGCCTCCTAAATTTAAAAGCAGTACTCCAACGCGACCAGACATAAAACAATTTCCTAAAATTTTATAAATTGATGGTTTTAGAGTTAGGGAAAAAAGTCGATGACTGTCCTTAGCTCTTAATAATTAAATTGATGGAATTTATATAAGTGAAATTTTAAAACTCTGTCTAAATATTAGTCTAAGTTACAAGTAAATATTAGCTCTTGTTTCTAGTTGGCTGTGAATAAGTAAGAAATAAAAGTAGATTGATGCCTTATAACACTTAACTTTTATTTCTTGTCTAACCATTGCTTGACACAGGCTTCTAACAAATCAATGTCTAAAGGCTTTGTCAGATAATCATCACAACCTGAAGCGATCGCCGCTTCTTTATCTCCTTTCATCGCATGGGCAGTTACAGCAATGATTGGGATTTTGGCAGTGCGATCGCTAGCTTTGAGTTGTCTAGCAACTTCCCAGCCATCAATTTCTGGCAAAGATAGATCTAGCAGAATCAGGTCAGGATGATTTATTTCTAGCCAATCTAAAGCGGCTTGACCATCTTGGATGCAAGTCACGCGATAGCCTGAGTCTTGAAACACATGCTCAACCAAAATTTGGTTGTCAGGTGCATCTTCGACAACAAGGATTAAGGGCTGGCTTTTAAATGCGGGCATAGGTGCTGAGCGGTTCTTTGATGAACTTGATATAGAGATGTTTAAAAGTTGATTTGACTACTCTAGGCATTCCAAAATCGATCGCCATCATGGTTGTAGGCAGTTTCCAATCGGGGCTGTGCAATTGAGCGATTGGATCGCCAACGATCTTAATGGCATTGAGGTCGCTGCATAGTCCTGTCCGAATAGCGGCGGCAACCGTTGGCACATCTAAAGGTTTAACTCCTAAGATTTCTACCATAACGCGATCGAGTGCAAATACATCACGCGAGGCGGCTAAAACACCTAAATCTTTTGGTTCGCCAGCACTAGGTCCATTACCTTCGTGTCCGACAATACCATCAAGAATCGTTAGTTCGGGATTAATTGCTCTCGCCGTTTCAATCAACATTTGCGCGAATCGTTCAACATCCTTGCCTGCTTCCATATGCCACCAAGCCTTCATTTTTCCGGGGACGCAGCCAAAGAGATTTTTGACCCCAAGCGTTAGGGTCAGTTGCATGTGCGATTTTACCTTTGGCAAATTAATGACTACATCTGCCTCAATCGCCTCTTTACTCAAGCGCAAATGTTGCAGTTCGCCTTCACCCTCAGTCTCATAGCGCTTACCGTGAAATTCAATGATTGGTATTCCCAATTCTTCGGCAAGCGGTAGCAAGCCATTTGCCTTAGCAATGCCTTTGGCGCTACCAAAAGCAGGACTATCGCCTAAAAATGGCTTTCCACCAGCATCCTGCACCATTTTGGCAACGCAGTAAATCAGTTCGGGGCGGGTGGTACATTCTTTGGTAGGGCGAGAACCCGTGAGTAAATTGGGCTTGAGGAGAACGCGATCGCCTACTTTGACGATACTGGACATACCTCCTAGGGGTGCAAGTACTTCCTCTAGTGCTTGCATCAGTGATGCGGTTTCGTAGCTAGAGGTATGTAAAAGACTGACAATTGGTTTCATGAATGTTTCTAGAAGGTGGTGGGTCAGCAAACTACTTAAAAATATAACTCAGTAATTATGGCATTCCTAAATAATTCTATATGAGTTGTCAGGGGGCTTACTTTCAGCGAACTGACAGAAAATGCGAGCTACAAACTAACTCATGTTACGTAGAAGTCTAAAAAGGTTTCAGAGACTGCCATTTCAAGTAAGATTGCTGTGAAGTCTTAAAAAGGGTAAATGAGGGGGATCTAAGTCCTAAAACGTAGATAGATAGACTTGTGTGTACACCTCTTTTCCCGCAGGGGAGGGGAACAAAAAAATAATATGGGTTTTGCTCTCCCTCCTCCCCCAAGAGAAGAGGATGAGGATTCCACGTAACATCAGTTAGAATTAAGGTTGAGAACCTGCAATTTCACATATCCCCACCAAGATGTAAAAAAATGATTGGCTTGGCTGTCAACAGTATTGAGGTTAGTAATATGTGTAAATTATCGCTCTATATATAGCAGTCCTAAATCATTTGTGAGAAAGGCAAGGGGCTTAAGCCCCTTGTTATAAGCTTCTGTTTCACATGACTCATTTAGGATTGCTACACATCCTAAGATTTGTACAACTCGCTATACACTCTCGTTTATTGAACATAAACCTTGGTCAGTTTAATCTATTAGCGATCGCCTTTTTTACAGTTTTTGTTCTCTCTTCTCTTCGGATTACTTACTGGACCGCAGGAAAATCTGAAAACACCTCCCATTTCTACTCCCTTCCCAGTGAATAATTAGGCGTGCGCGGCGAAGCCG
>CAIJEA010000228.1 GCA_903819605.1 uncultured cyanobacterium
GGGACTCACACAAAAATCTGGTTCTTTTGACAAAATGATTTTGAGGTTCTATAGCTATATAAATTAAGGTAAATAGCGCTCTTTTTTTTTTGCTTTTACTGGTATATGTATTTGATAGCTTTGCCCTCCAGCATTATTTAGTCATGGGCGAAGCCAGCTAGTATGAATCAGCCCAAGGAGCCAAAACTTCAGTTCATCCGCTTCGATCGCGGTATTAGTCAGTACAACCATGACTATTATGCCGCCTTGGGCTTACCAATCATTAGCAATCCTCTGTACATTCGTAATGTATATTTGCGGATTGCCCGAATCTTACATCCCGATGTATATGGGTTCTCGGCAGAAGAAAAAGAAATTGCTACGCAGTATCTGGCCAAATTAGTTAACCCTGCCTATAACGGTCTGATGAAAGAGCAGGATCGCAACGCCTATCAAGGGATATTTAAGTTACTTGCCAAACGTTTAATTCAAAGATCTCGAAATATCCAGATTCATTCGGAGAGTGCCTGTGAGCTGATCGCGACTCCGAGTGATGATGTCTACGAGCGATTGGTGACGGAGATAGCTAAAGTGCAATATCAATCACTCCACCAAATCCTCGATCTGACGGCGCAGATTAGCGAACTAAATCTGGTTTACATTCTTTGTAAAGAGGGATATCGACATGGGGCAGCTAATATGCCCCCAGTACTTGCACCAATGGTGACTCCTAAAATTACTAAATCTCATACACAAAATTTTTTGCCACCACCCTCAAAACCCAGTTACATATTCAACCTTCAGTATTCTGCTGAACAACAATCTAGTAACCTTCAAGCTAAGTTTGATGAAACAGTAATTCAGACTAGAGATGAAACTGTAATTCAGGCTAGAGATGATGTCGATGAGATTAACGATCGCATAAAAATTTGCGAAATTTACATATTGCAGGGCAATTGGAAAGCGGCGATCCAAGATTTGCGATCGATTTTGAGAATTGATGAAAACAATAGTACCTGTCTGGCTTTGCTCGGTGTCATTTATACAAATATCAATCAACCTCAAATGGCGAAAGCGAGCTTTAAGCGATCGCTTTATATTAATCCTCAAGAATCTCTAGCCCTGAAACATCTTTTGGAATTTAACGAACCAAACTTTGAGCAAGGTGTGGTCACCAATACCAAAAATAGTAAAAGCGATCGCAAACCAATTTCATCAACTACTAAGAAACCGCCTCTAACTCAAAAGCGTGGCTGGTTATCCCATTTGCTCTCATGGATTTCCTCTAGACGATAGGGAGTTGTGGGGCTTTGCACTGCGACGCTCTGTATATTTCTCCAGCGAAAAGTGCTGCTCTTGATGTTTTCTTGTTTGACAGGCTGTCTTTTGACTGCCAGAGCAACTGCCATCATGATATATGCAGACTAAAATTCAACTCGACTTTGCGGCTAAGCCGCGTAGGGCATCAGCTATAGCTTTGCCCTTATTTTTCGTGAATATTTAAGGAATAAATAACTATGAAACGCATTTTTTCTATTCTCGCGATCGCCTTAACTATGTTTGTAAGTCTTGCGTTCAGTCAGCCAGCTTTTGCGGCGACCGCAGGCGAAAAAATCTTTATCAATAATTGCGCTCAATGTCATGCAGGCGGTCGAAACAACGTAGTTGCAGCCAAAACCTTGAAAACAGATGCATTGGAAAAATATGGCAAAAATACAGTTGAAGCTATTACCTTGCAAGTCTCCAAGGGTAAAGGAGCCATGCCTGCATTTGGCAAAAAACTCAGCGCTGACGAAATTAATTTAGTTGCTAACTATGTGCTCGACCAAGCTAAGAACGGCTGGGCTAAGGGCTAAACCTAAGAGAATTGCTGTGCGAAGCGCAGCAATTCTTAGAAAACCGTATTTTTTAAGAGCAGCGATCGCATGATCAACCAAAATCCAAACAATTTTCAATCTCGATTTTCTTCTAAATTCGCTGTTTTGCTATCCTGTGTCACATTTGCCACGATGGGTAGTACTGTGGCGATCGCCCAAACAGCGAAATCTAACGCTACAGCCAACATTTTCAATGTCAAGGGTGAACGGGTCGGAACCGCAACATTTATCCAAACTCCCTTAGGCGTAAAAGTTACATTGCAGGTGCAAAAGCTAGCACTGGGAGAGCATATGGTGCATTTGCATGAAAATGGCAAATGTGATGCACCAGACTTTAAGACATCAGGCGATCATTTCGATCCCGCAGATATGGATGATGAGCACCACGACCATATGCAAATGCAAAATAAGCATGAAGTGGGCAAACACAAACCTGCGGGCGATCTGCCGAATATCAAGGTCAAACAGGATGGTAATGGTTCTCTAACCGCACTGTTACCAGAATTATCTTTGGGAACTGGTAAAAATTCGTTGCTGAAGCAAGGCGGAACATCGATTATTATCCATGCGGGTGCAAATGGTAAATCGACAATTCCTAATGTGGATTACAAGACCCGTATTGCCTGTGGGATTATTAAACCTTAAAAACTAATGAGGGCTTGGAGACCAAGCCTCTACAGGATCGAAATTCGCGCAAAAAACTTTTAAGGCAGACTTAAACAATGCTAGAAGTAGCTTCAATTTTATTAAACTTGAATTTATCTAATGCTCCCAACCTAGATTCACATTTAGAAATATCACCTATTCGGATCGCCCATGAAGTGATAACCTCGCAAGAGGTTGGCGGTACAATGCATATTGAACCCAACGATCGCCCTGTGGCTGGTAAAAAATCCATAATTTGGATCGCCCTTACCAAGCGTGGCGGCGAGATTATTCCCTACGAGAAATGTAATTGTCGAATGGAGGTGCGATCGCTAACGGATCGCAGTATTAAATTTACAGTTGCCAATCCCTTGGCGATCGTTGAGCGTTTTATCGGTTTACCAAGTATGGAAGTTACATTCCCTCAGGTAGGCAGATATGAACTCAAGTTGATCGGTTCTCCTAGAGGCGATGAAGATTTTCAACCCTTTGAACTAACTTTTACGACTAATGTAGGTAAATAGATTGAGACGTTAAAAGTGTTGCTTTGCAACACTTTTAACAATAATTCAGCGCAAAGCGCTATAAATATAAGAATGCTAGATTTATTGCTTGTTGTTGCTTTAGGTTTTTTAGGAAGTTTCGGTCATTGTGTGGGGATGTGTGGCCCCTTGACCGTTGCTTTTTCGCTTTCTGGCAAAGAGAGCAATTCCAAAGATAATTCCAAAAATAATCCTAAAAGTTGGCAACAGCATCTGTACTTTCACGCATTACTGAATATTGGCAGGATTTTAAGCTATGCGATCGCAGGGGCAGCGATTGGGTTAATCGGTTCGGTACTAGTTGCAAGCGGACAGTTTGCGGGAATTGAGAGCGATTTGCGACGTTGGCTAGCAATTTTGATGGGTATTTTGTTGGTCTGGATGGGAATTGTCCAGATAAAGCCAGAAGGTTTTCCCAATATGCCTTTTCTGAATCCGATGGCATTAGTGGGGCTGCATCAGCGCCTCAGCAACGCGATGATGAAATTATCGCTATATTCCCATCCACTCACACCAGTGTTGCTCGGCATGACATGGGGACTGATTCCCTGTGGATTTCTATACACCGCTCAAATCAAGGCAGCAGAAACCATTGACATGATGCAGGGAGCGCTGACGATGTTAGCTTTTGGAATCGGAACTCTACCTTCAATGCTCTGCATTGGTGTATTTGCAGGAATGCTAAGTCGCGATCGCCGCAGTCAATTATTTCGGATGGGTGGCTGGATTACTCTCACCATCGGTATCTTAACGCTACTGCGAACTAGTGATATGGTGGACTATACGGGGCATGCTGGCTTGATTTTGCTAATGCTAGCTTTAATAGCCCGTCCGCTCAGTCAAATGCATAAATCTTGGACAGCATTAATGAGCTATCGTCGAGCGATTGGGGTTGGTGCATTTGTGCTATCTCTAGCTCATATGTTCCATAAGATTGAGCATACTTTTCAATGGAACTTTGATGCATTATCCTTCATGATTCCCTTGCATCAAGTCTCAATTTGGATCGGTACGATCGCGATCGCCTTAATGACTCCTGCCGCTCTCACCAGTTCTGATTGGATGGTTGCAAAATTAGGTAAAGCTTGGCGCTATTTACATTTGCTATCGGTTCCTGCTTTGTTACTAGCCTCGATTCATACGATCGCGATCGGTTCTAGCTATCTTGGCGCAGTAGAACTGACTCCCAAAAATTGGATTTTGACGATTTTATGTGGAGGAATTACAGTGGGGACTTTGTTAATTAGAGTTTTTAGATTTGGCGATCGGAAATTGAGTAAAACTAAAGTTTGATCGTACTTTTTAAAGCTTCTTTTTTCGACGCATTAGCGCTTCGCCTGTGGGTCGCCCTGATATAAACTTCCATAATGTTGTATTAATTCCCGCTAATGGAATATTTTATCAAGATGTGGAGATCGCACCATAAAAAGCTTGCTCGATCGCCTTTACCTGTTCGACAATTTGATGACCTGATATTGTAAGGGAGAGTGTTACCTGCGGCGATCGATTTCAGAACTAGGAGACAGGAGTAGTGAGACTTTTGCAGTTTTGTGGGCAATGATTAGAAGTTGGGCTTGCTATTTCTGGATTAGCGATGGTTACAGTGTTTACCCCAAGTTTATTAATCCTGAAGACCACATTGTTAGTAAAACCTATATGACTAGGCTGGAGGGGGAGAACACCAGATTGAGACATTACTTAGCAAGATTGCATCGCAAGACTCTATGCTACTCAAAGTCTAAGGAATTGTTGCAAATGTCGATTCGGTTACTGCTTTTTTACCTCAAGCGTAAAAATCAAAAAGCTTTCGCCATTTTTCCCCGATCATTATGAACATGTGCAACGCCCCTAATTGATTTACATGCGTTCTAAAACACGAATACCGAGGAGATTTAATCCTAGTTTGAGGGTTTTGGCAGTAATATCGCAGAGGCTTAAACGCGAGATTCTTTCTGACTCCTCGGCTTGCAATACTGGGCATTGCTCGAAGAATTGATTGAATTTTTGGCTGAGTTCAAAGAGATATTGACAGAGCCGATTTGGAAATAACTCTTCCGCAACCGCGTCGATCGCTTCGGCAAATTGTAGCAAATGCTTAGCCAAAACAATCTCTGGCTCTTGCGTGAGCTTTACTGCATCAGTATCTAAACTCGCAAAATCAATCTCGCCTTTACGCCCGATGCCCTGCACGCGCACATAGGCATAGAGCATATAGGGTGCGGTGTTTCCTTGCAGAGCTAGCATCTTGTCAAAGCTGAAGATATAGTTGCTGGTGCGATTTTGGGATAGGTCGGCGTACTTGACGGCTCCAAGTCCGACGGCTTCGGCGACATCTTGCTTAAACTCCTCTGATGCTTCAGGATTGCGGGTTTCGATATCGGCACGGGCGCGAGTAATTGCCTCTTCTAAGA
>CAIJEA010000229.1 GCA_903819605.1 uncultured cyanobacterium
CTTTGCACTTAAATCCAAAAACAAACTTAAAAGTGTTGCTTTGCAACACTTTTAAGTTTGTTTTTGGATTTAAGTGCAAAGCATTGTAAAAATTGAGATGCGCCGCATCTCAATTTTTAAATACGCTGAATTGGGGCAAGTTTGGGATCGATGATTTTTTTACCTTGACCTGAAAAGGCAACTGCTAGATACATCTTGTCGCCTGTACCAAGCAAATTGGAGACTTGACCTTCGCCAAACTTTTCATGCATTACGCGATCGCCTACTTGCCAATCAATTCTGGGTTTGGGTTTGACGGCATTTACTTTGGCAGGAGGTACCGATCTTAGGGAACCTTTGACGCTAGTTGCTTCAGCACGTTGACTTGCCTTGCTAATAAATTTATCAATGCCATGCCCTGTTAGATACTCTTTGGGAAGTTCAGCAAGGAATTGCGAAGGAATCGCGTATTCACGGTTACCATAGAGCCGACGGGCTTGGGCATGGCTGAGGAATAGCTTTTCTTGGGCGCGAGTGATGCCCACATACATGAGGCGGCGTTCCTCTTCTAGTGCCATCGGATCGTTAATTGAACGGAAACTGGGGAATAAGCCTTGCTCTAGACCAACTAGAAATACGACGGGAAATTCTAAGCCTTTGGCAGCATGGAGAGTCATCAACGTCACTTTTTCTGCATTTTCGCTGCTATCGTCGAGACTAGAAGCGAGAGCTGCGTTGGCTAAAAAGGCATCAAGGGAAGCATCTTCATTCTCTTCCGCAAATTGGACAGCCGCATTATAAAGTTCTTGCAAGTTGGCAATGCGATCATTGGCTTCGTCATTAGATTGCGCCTTTAGTTCATCGACATAGCCAGATTCCTCAAGAATACCTTGGATGATATCCGCAGCAGGAGTGACACTAACTTTGGCTTGCCATTTTTGCATCAACTCTACAAACGAAATCACGCCCTTTGCCGATCGCCCTGCTAATGTTTTAACCGTAGTTTCATCGCTGATAATTTCCCAAATCGGAACGCTGAGTTCTTGAGCAGCTTGCTGAAGCTTGTCGAGAGTTGCCTTGCCGATACTGCGTTTGGGAACGTTAATAATTCTCATCAAGCCCAAAGTATCAGATGGATTAGAGAGCAGCCGCAAATAAGATAGAACATCTTTGATTTCTTTGCGATCGTAAAACCGCATCCCACCAACTACTTTGTAAGGAATATTCCAACGTACGAGCATTTCTTCAAAGGGACGGGATTGAGCGTTGGTGCGATAGAGGATCGCAAAATGTCCGAGATTAGCGGTTGGAGCTTTTGCCTTGACACGGCGGATTTGTTCGATTACAAACTGCGCTTCATCAACTTCATCTTCGGCGCGATATAACTCGATCAAGTCGCCATCAGGACGAGTTGCTTTCAGAACTTTATCAATACGCTGAGTATTATTATCAATCAGTTGGTTAGCAAGTTCGAGAATATTTGCCACTGAGCGATAGTTCTCTTCGAGCTTAATCATTGAACCTGTATGGGCATCAGGCAAGCGATCGCCAAAGGATTCTTGGAACTCCATCAAGATCGTGAAGTCAGCAGAACGAAAACTGTAAATCGATTGGTCGGCATCACCGACGACAAAAATGGAACGATTTTCCCAAATTGGCTTTTTGTCGTTTGTGGACAGTAAACGAATCAAATCATACTGGGTGCGGTTGGTATCTTGATATTCATCAACGAGAATATGCTTAAAGCGATCGTGCCAATATGCCAATACTTCAGGATTTTGTTGAAATAAGCGTACGGGTAAGAAAATCAGGTCATCAAAATCTAGAGCATTGTTGGTGGCTAGTTGATTTTGATAGAGGTTATAAACTTGAGCGATCGCGCGTTTGCGAAAAGGTGAATCATCGCTTTGTTTTTCATATTCCTCTGGAGTCCAGCCTTTGTTTTTAGCATTGCCGATCGCAAAGCGCACTGACTTCGGCTCAAACTTCTTCTCATCCAGATTTAGCTGATTGACAACAATATCTTTTACTAAAGATTGTGCATCAGAGTCATCAAAAATCGAAAAATTCTTTGCCCAACTTCTACCATTACTATCTTTATATTTATCAATATCAAGGCGCAAAATCCGACAACACATACTATGGAAAGTTCCCATCCATAGCCCATCTTCGGCATAGCTATTGATATATTGCTTATAAACTTTTTTGTGAAGCTTATCCTGTTCCCAGTCATTCATATCACTTAAGGACTTACCCAACTCTCTTTGGGCAACCTCTTGAATTAACAAAGATTGAATTCGTTCATTCATTTCCTTGCCAGCTTTATTCGTAAAAGTCACTGCTAAGATTTGCTCAGGGGCAACCCCATGATTGAGCATCAAGTTAGCAATGCGATAGGTTAATGTCCGCGTTTTCCCCGATCCTGCACCTGCAACTACTAGCATTGGGCCGTGAAGATGGCTTGCTGCTTTTTGTTGAGCAGGGTTGAGATGATGCAAAAAATTGGAACTCATTGGCTCAGTTGGGGAAAACTTAGGTAGACTCTAATACAGTATGCCAAAAATGTTTACTCATACGCCTAAACAGTGGATATTTACTGCACGCGCCCTAATTGCCCAAAGCCTTTAAACTCCTTTGCCGATCTCGATAGCGGCAATACAGTCAAAACGATCGCGCAGAAGTTCTGCATGAGTTGCGGGATGCCTTTACTCCTAGGCGGACGCTATATCGTCGAACATCCGATCGCACAGGGTGGGTTTGGTGCGACTTTTTTAGCTCGCGATCGCTATACTCCTGCGATGAAGCGCTGTGTGGTTAAACTTTTGCAACCATTGGGGCTGACCAGTTCGCAGATGGTCATTGCTAAGCAAATGTTTGAGCGCGAGGCTACAGTTTTAGAGGATTTAGGGACACATCCACAAATTCCCGATCTGCTTGCCTATTTTGAGGTGCAAGCAGGTACTGATGAGTTTTTCTTTTTGGTGCAAGAGTTTGTCGATGGCTATACCCTAGAGCAGATTGTCGAGCAGCATGGCGCGATCGCTGAGACGGATGTCTTAGAAATCATGCACAGTCTGTTACCAGTTCTCACCTTCATTCATGAAAAAGGCTCGATCCATCGCGATATCAAACCCGCCAATATCATGGTACGCAAGTCCGATCAGACTTACTTTTTGCTAGATTTTGGTGCGGTGAAGCAGGTCGCGGGTGCTGCTCAAGGTCAAAAATCCACAGGTATATTC
>CAIJEA010000230.1 GCA_903819605.1 uncultured cyanobacterium
AGCACATCGTAAACGCGATGACTCAGATCTCCGTAAAGTTCGTAGTTAGATGATAGTGCGATCGCTCCTGCGTTTTGAAGTACAGATTTATATTTGTGGTAAGGCGCACCCATCGGAATACCTAGTGCTTTTGCTTCGGGCGATCTTGCCACGATACAACCATTGTTGTTCGACAGCACCACCACAGGCTTACCCTCAAGCGATGGGTCAAACACTCGCTCACAGCTAACGTAGAAGCAATTACAGTCAACTAGAGCAAACATCTTTGATATCTGTACGATAATCTTATTCTAGCAAGCTAGGGTTAAGACTGGATGCGATCGCTTTTAACTAAAACTCTCTGGCTGTATTATATTTTGAAAATCTAGGATGGAAACTGGTGCGTTTAAATGACCATCTGCACCTGCTTTAATTGCCTTAGATATATTTTCATCACCAAAAGTAACTACAATCAATCGAATATTTTTTGTCTTTTCATCGTTTTTCAACTGCCGACAAAATTCGAGGTCGCTATCAGACAATTGGTCGAGAATAATAATATCTGGCTGTTGCGCTGCTGCAATTTCTAAAAAATTGTCTTTATAGACCGCAGTAATACAATTCCATCCGAAACGTCTTAAAAGATGAGGAACGATTAATACGCTAACGAAATCATAAACATATAGCGCTGTTTGTTTTTTAATTGAAGAAGTTTGCATGGATTTTTACTGTCTTTAAAACAACTTAAGAATATAAGCGATCGCACCTCTTCACGCACCTTGTTCTCTATGTCATGATTAGTTTGTCGCCAACTCCCCGCGTTAGCTTGCGTTGCGGAGCAAATCGCAGTCCATTTCATCATCTATCGCAACTTTCCACTAGAACCATTCAATCATGGAATTAAAATCTGCTCAACCCAAATCACGATTAAGGTATCTACGCATATTATTTTTCATCCCTGCGATCGCTGCTTTGGGTGTGATGGCATATTGCATCTGGCAGATATTTCCTTGGTTTATTGCCATGGCGATCGCTTGACCGATCGCTGGTTATTCGATTTTGCAGATTATTCCACTGTTTGTTAAATGAAATAGGCGATCGCTATTTGCGTAAGATACTAAGAATTAATTTGCACTGTCGAAAATTATGACCGATCAACCAAATGCTAAAAATAAGCTTGCAGAACTACTTAATAGTATCGGACATAAAGGCAATGAAATTACTCATTATCAGTCTAAGATCCATAATGAAGAATCACATTCCACTTCAAATTCCAATGTAGATGTTACTTTCCCACATGGTCTGATTCTTAAAGGAAGTGGTCAAGCAAATAGCAAAAAAGAATCAGAAATCCTCGCAGCGCAGACAGTTCTCGATCAATTGTTTAAACACCATCCTAATCTAAAATTTTGGGACAATCTAATGGTTGAAGCTCAACGTGGGGATGCGTTAATCAAGCTGGGAATATATCTTTCAGACGATTTTAAAAAACCAAGTGATAAGGCGCTGGAACTACAAAGAACGGAGACTAATGAACGCTTAGCCAAGGTCTACGACCAATGGATTGCTGACAAAGATCCTGACCTTTTAGGGTGGGGAACTCACATGGATGAACATAAAAAAGCTTCAGTAGTCGAGGCTCTAATTTGGCGGCGATTCAATAAAAGAGTAATTGCTGATGGCGCAAACGAACACCTAAAAACTTTGATTAAGTCAATTGATTTCTAAAATTTCCAACAAAAAAGCGATCGCTACCGAAATGGCGATCACAGGTTATTCAATCTTGCAAATTTTTCCACTGTTTTTTGAGTGAAATAGGCGATCGCATAGTGGCAGAATAGTTTGAAAACAAAGCAGAAACATCACTTTATTGGCATCCGTTCTAGTGGAAAATTTGATTGTAACTTTCCACTAGAACCGAAAAGTAGCGATCGCATCAAGAGATGAAAATGTATCGATAACTTTTTATATTGGCTATGGCGATCTCTTAAAGGAGCAAAGGCTATAAAAATTACAAACCATTACCAATCAGGACAAAAGCAGACCAGAAGTAAGGATGTTCGAAGTTAGGTTCACCATTTTTAATAGGTCGATGAATCATGCTTAGTTGTGCATCTCTAAGTGAAGTGGATAAGCTGGGATTGCCCTTTCGTAAGTTCTCGTAAAACGCTTGCATTAGCAACTGAGTACCACCATCCGATACCGTCCAGAGAGAAGCGATCGATGCTTTTGCACCTGCTTTCTGGACTTGATAGCCAAAGCCCAGTATTTCGGCTCCATTGGCTGAAGCACCCAATCCAGTCTGACAAGCACTTAACACCACTAAATCGATGTTTTTTAAATTCCAGTCGCTGATGGCAGATAGGGTGACTTTGCTGTCATCTCCAAATAATACATAGGAATCTAGAGGACTACCCGATTGAAACAATGCATGGGTGGCGAGGTGGACAATTGTCTGTCCTACAACCCGTGACTTTGTGGAATCAGCAGTAAAATCTCGTCCGATTAACTCTGTCGTTTTAGAAAAAGTTGCAGCAATGTTATTGACTTCGGGAATGGTTGAAGGTAGCCCACCCATTCCTCCACGCAGTTCACCTCCTTTTCCACCAAATGCACCTGCCAAAATGTGGATGTTAGTTTGAAGCTTACTGTCTGAGTCAAAGAGACTATAGCTAATCAAGTTATTGATTCGATATTGCTCGATCAGCCACTGTTTACCATCATAGAGAGCCGCAAGGGGGATATAACGCAATATCCCGTCAGGGGAATATAGAATGGTCTTAGTTTTTGCTTGTCTGAGGTCAGCTTCGATAGGTTTGATGAGAATATCGTAAAGTTTTTTGCCAGAGTCCTTAACATCGATGGAATTATTGTCTTGCAAGTCGGCGCGAAAGTTTTTGACAAGTTCAGATAGTTCTAGGCTTTGGATGGGAACAGTATGCTTAGTGGGGAGAGTGTTTGCCGAAAAGACAATCAGTTCTATGCGATCTTCGAGGATCAGGGGATAAATTATGACCGCCCCTTGGGGCAGTTTTTGTAGATAGTCGGGAACTTTGTTGATTTCCGATTTTGGCAGTTGCTGGATTCGGCTTGCGAGATCGCGGTTGAGCGATGGGATTTTCTCGTAGTCGATCGCTGATAGCTGAGCGCTAATAGCTTTTTCTGGCTCTAAAAGTCCAATCCCCCGAGCGGTACGTTCGTTTCCTTTAACATTTTTGAGGTAGTCTTCGAGCTCTTGAATTTTAAGCAAGTCGAGAACCTGTAAAGCTTCGATGATGCGCCCTTGTTTGATTAAGAGATCGGCAAGGGTACGATAGGTATGGGAAACGGTACGAACGAAAGATTGCTGTTCTTCTTTTTTCAGCCCGTGAAGATCGCTGCGGATGGATTCGCGGATGCTGACGGATTCCTTGTAAAAGAGAATAGCAAGTTCGGTTTGGTTCTCTAATGCCATTATTAAACCGAGATTGTTGAGGGCATAACTTTCACCCTGCCTATCCTTAATTTCCCGCGAGATAACTAGGTGTTGCTGCTGGTATTCAATCGCTTTAGCATAGTTTCCTAGGTCTTGATAAGCTAGTCCTAGATTGCCAAGAGCTGCACCTTGTCCCTGCTTATCTTTGAGTTCCAACACGATCGCTAATTGTTGGTGATAATTCTCAATCGCTTTAGCATAGTTTCCAAGAGCAAGGTAAACATTTCCCAGATTGCCCAGCGCTACACTTTCACCTTGTCTGTCTTTGAGTTTTTGCGAGATCGCTAAATTTTGCTGATGGTATTCAATTGCTTTGGTATAGTTTCTGAGAGCAAGGTAGATGTTTCCCAGATTTCCCAGTGCTGCCCCCACAGACTGCCTGTCTCTAATTTCTAACGCGATCGCTAAAGATTGCTGTTGGTAAGCGATCGATTTGTCAGAGTTACCGATATCTTGGTAAGTAATACCGAGATTTCCTAACGCCTTGCTTTCGCCAAGCCTATTTTGGGTTTCCCGAGCGATCGCTAAAGATTGCAATTCGTACTCGATGGCTTTGTCATATTTACCTAGGTAATCGTAAACAATACCGAGATTGTCCAGCGCTTTACCCTCAGCAATTCTATCTTTGGTTTCCCGCACAATTACCAACCATTGTTGGTAATACTCGATAGCAATTTCATAGTTACTGAGATTTGCATAGACGAGACCTAGATTTCCCAGCACCTTGCTCTCACCAATTCTATCTTTGGTTTCCCGCGCGATCGCTAGCCATTGCTGGTAGTATTCAATCGCCTTGTCATATTTACCTTGGTAATCGTAAGCTAGACCCAGATTGGCAAGTGCCTTGCTCTCACCAAGTTTGTCATTGATTTCCTTTGCGATCGATAGGGCTTGCTGCTCGCTCTCAATGGCTTTGACATAGTTTTCGAGGTTTAAGTAAGCATTTCCCAGATTGACTAGCGCTTTCCATTCACCATTTAGATCTCGAATAGCTTTATATTCTGCTGCCGCTTGCTCACAAACCTGCAAAGCATGTTGGATTTTCCTGGGTTGAAAGTTATTCCGACAAACATCCAACAGTCGATCTGCTTCTGCTTTGCGGTTTTGAGCTGTCTTCTCTTGAGCAGTTGCAAGGGGTAAATTAATTTGTAACACCAAGCTTAACACCCCAGTTACAATAGCCGTAACCGAGCAGAATCGCGAAGCCATAACATTACCTTTGAAGCTACTTCAAGATTTTAGCCTTAACGAGTTGATCGCCAGATAAACTTTAATCAACAAAAAAGTGATCGCTACCTTTAAAAATCTTTATTTGTATTGACTCCTATTTAACTAATTCCACTAGAACTGACTGAACTGCATAGCTAAAAGATTTGTCTCAATAGGCATTTGGGGGAGGCGCTTTAGCTTAAATTACTGAAATGCATTGAGTCTTTTATTGTATTTAACTTCCTCGAAACCCTTATAGTGACTAACTATTTTATTTAAACTTTCATTCTTCATCTATGCAACGCCCACCTTTTGATATTTGAGGAGATATCCATCATTCCTATTAACTAATCAAAGCCTCCAACTGTTTTAACAAAGCCTCCAACTTCTTTTGCTTTTTCTCATCCTTCCAAACAGGTGAAGACTTTGCCGCCTTGAAAGTAGACTCAAACCGAGAACGTAGATCCGTTGGTTCACTAGCTAGAGACTTTTGAGAGCTTTCCTTAATCCTGATTTTGATTTCATGTAAAGATAGACCATCAGTGATCGCCTCATCCAATAACTGCTTTTGGAGTGTCGAATCCTTAACACCAGCAATTAGTTTTGCCTTAGTATATTCAATCTTTCCCTCACGCAAAGCCTGAACCACAATCTCTGAAAGCTTCAGCAAAGGCAACCGATTCGTCACAAACGACTGCCAACTCATCCTCCCTAATTGTTCAAAAATTCGTTCGATCTGCTGAATTAGGGTTGCATAACCAAGCTCATTGTTCTTGCTGCCACTACTGATAATAACGTTATTATTAGTCTCAGCCAGATCGTCCTTGCCATTGATAATAACGTTATTATCAACTTCATTAAGATTATTGGAATCACTAAAATCCGTCTTGTTACGGTTGTTTTGATTAAATAATAGACGCAGTAAATTAGGGATCTCATCCAACGGACGCGCAAGCTCAAGAGCTAAGAGATCGAGAATCCCCTCCGTTTCTTCAATCGGGTTGAGGTCTTCTCTCTGGAGGTTTTCGACCAGCGCAATTTGCCAAGCCTCATTATTATCTAACTCCCGCACAATTACAGGAACAGCATTTAAACCTGATAACTGCGCCGCCCGATAGCGACGCTCACCCGCAACCAGTTCATAACCTCCCGCCAAACGAGGACGCACTAGTAGAGGTTGTAAAACTCCATGTTGCGCGATCGATGTAGCTAAGGTTTGCAATGCCTCTGCATCAAAATAGCGGCGAGGTTGCTTTGGTGGCAGATGAATATCAGTAATTTGAATTTCAATCTCAGCCTTGGGGTGATCGCTAGGCTCAGGAGATTCAGCAACTTCAGGTGCAAGCCAAGGAGCACTGGGAGCAGTGATACGTCCGCTAAAAGGCTTTGTTGTTTTACGGGTCATGCCAGTTTCTCAATATGATCGATGATTTTGTTCATAATCTTTACAGCAGGATGCTTAGCTTGTAAAGCTGCTAGAGGTAATCTCTCTTCGCTAGCATCAACAAATGCTGTAGCACGGGGAATTGCATCAAATACTTTACCCCATGCTGAAAGTTGCTCATTCATTGCTTCAAGGGTACGAATGTCTGCGGAGTTGCGACCATCGTAGCGAGTTGGTACAAATCCAATCACCTGTAATTGTTTATTAGGTTTGCTTTTTACATAGGTAAGTGTCTGTAATAGCTCATCAGTTCCCTCAAACGCTTTGAGATGGGTTTCTACAGGAACGAGAACATGGGTTGCGGCAACTAATGAAATATAACTCAGTAGCCCTAAACTTGGAGGACAATCGAGCAGAATATAATCATATTGTTCCTGCACCAACTCCAAAGCATCTTTTAGCCGAAAATCACGTAGGGAAGCACTGACTAATTGCATCTCCGTTGCGCTTAAAAAACGATTAGCAGGGACAAAATCCATACCTAGTAAGTCTTTGTGAACTGGTAATGCTTCTTCCTCAATGATTGCGTTAGCAACAGTTTTGCCTAACTCTGATGGGACTAGCCCAACAAACTTGGTAAGTGACGATTGTGGATCCATGTCTACTAGTAGGACTCGGAGATCTCGTCTAGCTATTTGGTAGCCTAAGTTGTGAGTAAGTGTAGTTTTACCTACGCCACCAGCTTGATTGAAAATGGCTATAGTTTTAGTCACAAATAATTTGAACCTTAGGTTTTGTAGGGAGTATGTCAACTATTTAACACTAGCTTGGTATAAAACTAAACATGAGTATTGCTATATATAGATAATTCCAAAAGGTATTTCCTATCTCTCAATCGTATAAGAAAAAACCAAGCAAAGTGACTTGAAATAATATTTGGTATCCTCAACTCTTAATTACGCTTACTAGCAAGAATGCGACTGACTTGAGTAGGTTGCCATTTTGAATTACGTTTAGTGGAGATCCCTTGGTTATTAAGTTCATCTGCAATCATCTTCAAAGTAGCGCCATCAGCTTTCATGGTATTTATCAGGGAAACCACATGTGACTCACTAGGATGAGGGATCAACTTTTTATTCACCATCTGATATCCATAGGCAGGACTACCACAATGCTGACCCTGCCTTCTTTTAGAAGACATAGCCAGAGCAGTGCGTTCAGAAATAGGATCTCGTTCTAATTGAGTTAGTGAAACAGTCATGTTTACAAAAAACTTACCTAGAGCACTTTGCGTGTCCAATTTCTCAACAATGCTATGTAGACTAGCACTATAGCTTTCAATCTTAGCGATAAGTTTAAGAGCGTCTAAAGCGCTGCAAGACAGACAATCTAGCTTATAAATGATAAGTGCAGATGCCACGCTTTTATCTAGCATAGAGAGAGATTGTTTTAGCCCGTCACGTTCGGTATTACCAGACTTACAACCATCGCAGAAAATATCGACTAATTCAAAATTGTTGAGATTGGCATAAGCCCATATTTTATCTGACTGAAAATCTAAACTAACCTTGTTGATAGATTGACTATCAGTATTGAATCGGATGTAACCGATCGCCCTTGTCCTCATGAAATTCAGCCCACAGTATCTAAATCAAATAATGCCATCAGCAAACATTTCTTTTCGAGTGTAATTGATTGGAAAATTCAAGAAAAAAGTATAGAGTGAGATCTCCGAAACCGAAGGGAAATGACGTAAAGTTGTGATGCCGAGCATTTTAGGATTATCAGCTACCCGACCAAAAGCCTCTTTAGTGTGAGCGCGAATGATTAAAACTTCACCATCAGGACTAGGAAAAATAGATAGCTCTGCTTCCCCAGGATTGAGATACATTTCGCTATAAATTTGTCCCAACATCTGCCATTGTTGCCGCCAATAAGTCATCCCACGCTTCTCGTGGTAGATTGCGTGTTCAGCCAAAGAAGCTATATTTCGCCAAGTAATATCCGCCCTTTTAAAAGTATGGCGTAATTCTTGAATGGCGAGATCGCATTCTTGCTCAAATTTGATAAATGGGAGTGGATCGGC
>CAIJEA010000231.1 GCA_903819605.1 uncultured cyanobacterium
CTTTGTATGTTGCCAAGCAACAGGGGCGCGATCGCTATGCAATCAGCGATCGCTACCATGTGGAATAGTCACAAACCGATCTAGAAAGTACCTGCTAATGCGCCGACGCAGCGATCGCAAATATGCGGATGCTCAGCCGACTCACCGATATGGGTGGAGTAGTTATAGCAACGAGGACATTTTTCGCCATCAGCTTTTTCTACAACAATGCGTACTCCTTCAAATCTATACTTGTCATTGTCTGAAGGTTTCACTTCTTCTGTTCTTGTGGGATCAAATATAAGTTTTGAATCTTTGGCTGTTACATCGGCTTCCAATGGAAAGATTTTCTCATTTTCATCAACTAAAACAATCAAATCATCACTAGGGTTTACTGGCAACCCAGTAACAAATTCAACTTGTGAACAAATAAATAGATCTTCCAGTTGATGGTTTTCGTTCAAAGACTTTAGGTCTTGCTGTAAGTTGTCAGGTGAAACCTCAATCTTTATTTTAGCTTCAAGTGAAGAGCCTATAAGCTTTTCCTGCCTCTTAGTTTCTAGCACTCTATTTACTCTATTACGAACAATGCGTAGTCGATTCCACTTAGCTGCCAGTATAGGATCATTCCATTCAGGATGAGCAATAAACCAACCCGATTGGAATACGGATTTAGTCGTTGTAGTATAGGGTAAGTGCTGCCAGATATCCTCGGCAGTGTGAGCAAGGACTGGGGCGATCGCTTTCGTAATTGCTTCGAGACAGTACATCAAAACTGTTTGGCAACTGCGACGACGGGCAGCGTTGGGCGCACTGATATAGAGGCGATCTTTGGCAATATCTAAATAAAAGTTAGATAAATCGACAGTACAGAAGTTCTGAATGGTTTGGAAGAAGCGCGAGAATTGGAACTTGTCATAGGCTTCAGTGATGTCTTTGGTGACTTCGGAGAGACGATGGAGGATATAGCGATCGCTTTCTGGTAAATCGCCATAGGCGACTGTATCTTTTGCAGGATCGAAGTCGAAAAGATTGCTGAGCAAGAATCTTGCCGTATTGCGAATCTTGCGCGACACATCGGACATCTGCGCCAAGATGGTCTTGCCGATGGGAACATCACCGTTGTAATCAACACTCGCCGCCCAGAGACGGATGACATCCGCACCATAGGGAGGTTCTTTCTTCTGGTCTTTACCACCATTGATCACCACCATCGGATCGACAATGTTACCGAGGGATTTACTCATCTTCTGTCCCTTCTCATCAAGGACAAAGCCGTGAGTTAACACAGTCTTGTAAGGTGCATAGCCATTGGTTGCCACGCTAGTGAGGAGCGAAGATTGAAACCAGCCACGATGTTGATCGGAGCCTTCGAGATACATATCCGCAGGGTAGTTCATTGCATAGGGAACGGTGCGCGAATTATGACTTTCGCCGCCGAGTACCCCTGCCCATGAGGAACCAGAGTCAAACCAGACATCCATTGTGTCCGTACCTTTACGATACTTGCGACCATTATTTTTTTAGGCTTTAGGAAGTAATTCTTCTACTTCCCTTTCCCACCACACATCAGAACCATGCTCGCGAATGAGTTCTTGAATATGAGCAACTGTATCTTCCGTAAGCAAAGGCTCGTTGGTTTCTTCGTCATAAAATACGGGAATCGGTACGCCCCAAGTGCGCTGACGGGAGATACACCAGTCCGATCGCTCTTGCACCATTGAGGTAATCCGATTCTCACCGATCGCAGGAATCCAGTTAACTTCTTTGATTGATTTCAAAGCTTCTTCGCGGAAACCATCAACGGAGGCAAACCATTGCTCCGTAGCGCGAACGATCACAGGCTTCTTCGTGCGCCAATCGTAGGGATATTTGTGGTTATAGGCTTCTTCTTTAATCAGCGTTCCATTAGCGGTCAAGATTTCCACAACCTTAGAGTTGCCTTCCTTAAGCACGCTCAAACCTGCCAATTCTTCGCCAGCATCTTCATTGAAAATACCGCGATCGTCAACGAGGGAAATCATGCCCAAATGATATTTCTTACCCACCACAAAGTCATCTTGACCGTGATTTGGTGCGGTATGCACTAAGCCAGTACCTGATTCAGCAGTAACGTGATCGCCGAGAACAATTGGACTGGGGCGATCTACAATGGGATGTTTGGCGATCGCACCTTCCAGCACATCACCTTTGAAGGTATATTTCACTTCCAAAGCTTGCTCAAAGGTTGCGGCTAACTTCTCAACTAGTTCTGTGGCGACGATGTAGTTTTGATCGCCAGCAGCAACGATGCTGTAGCTGAGATGGGGATTAGCACTAATTCCCAAGTTAGCGGGAATTGTCCAAGGTGTGGTTGTCCAGATTACCGCATGGAGATTTGGCAGATCGGCGATCGCCTTCAACTTTTCACTAGATTCCGTGACAGGGAAAGCAACATAGATACTACGGGAAATATGATTTTCGGGATATTCCAATTCGGCTTCGGCGAGAGCTGTGTGAGAACTGGGTGACCAATAGACTGGTTTCAATCCGCGATAGATATAGCCCTTCAAAGCCATCTTCCCGAAGACACCGATCTGGGCGGCTTCATATTCAGGTTTCAGGGTGTAATAGGCATTCTCGTAGTCACCCCAAACACCCCAACGCTGAAAGCCTGTGGCTTGCTCATTAATGGTTTGCAATGCAAATTCTTTTGCTTTTTTCCGCAATTGCAAAGGTGTTAAATTAGCGCGTTCCTCCGCTTTGATATTCTGCAATACCTTAAGTTCGATTGGTAGACCGTGACAGTCCCAACCCAGTACGTAGCGAACTTTGTAGCCGCGTAATAACTTATAGCGATTAATAATATCCTTGAGAACTTTGTTTAAGGCATGACCCATGTGGAGTGTCCCATTTGCGTAAGGGGGGCCATCATGGAGTGTAAACACATCACCGTGGTTATTGTGGGTGAGATCTTCGTAAATCTCCTGCTCCTGCCAAAATTTTTGAATCTCTGGTTCGCGCGCGATCGCATTTGCCCGCATCGAAAAGTTGGTTTGCGGCAAGTTAACGGTGTCTTTGTATTCAGGACTATCCGTGAGATTCTCAGGTTTGGCTTTAGGAGCAGAGGTCATCGTTCTAAACTATGTCAAAGTTTGCTAAGGTTTACCTCCCATTATGACGCAATATTAAGCAAACAGCTATATTTTGTGATGATGGTGTCTGTGGGCAGCGATCGCATATCACCACCCTAAACCGAATCGCCTAAATCTCAACATCAAACAGCGATCGCCTAAACAGTCAAGATCTTGCTTTCAAATTAGTTTATAATGAAGTTATTGGGTATATTTTTACTTTACAGAGGTATAGTATATGAGGCATTGGGAAAGTCTAGATGCTATAGAAAGAGAACCTTATAAAGTGAGTGGTGCATGGGTATTTCGGAAGACGCGAGTTCCAGTTTCGGCTTTGTTTGAAAATTTGCGCGATGGTGCAACAGTAGAAGATTTTTTGGAATGGTTTCCGCCTGTACAGAGATCGCAGGTTGAGGCTGTATTAAACTATGAGCTTGAGATGTTAGCTATTGCGGCTTAGATTATGAGGATTCTTTTTGATCAAGGAACGCCTGTACCTTTGCGGCAATATTTGACAGAACATTCTGTGACAACAGCCTATGAAGAAGGTTGGTCTAATCTGTCGAATGGTGATTTACTTAAATCTGCTGAAGATAATGGATATCAAATATTTGTCACAACGGATCGGAATTTACGCTATCAACAGAATTTGAGCGATCGCAAGATTGCTATTGTTGTTTTGCTCTCTACCTCGTGGCCAAAAATTCGGATGCAGACTGAAAAAGTTTGTAGTGTTATCAATGCAATTAAACTTGGCGATTATGCTGAAATTTCTATCTGATTTGCATTGTAATAAATAATAGATCTCTCCTCTCACCACCCATAACCCGATCGCCTATTCCCTCATCACCAAAGAGCCATCGCCTAAATTATGGATATTTCATTTTGAGGCTAGTTTAGTAGATCTCTTATCACCACATCTACAGTGCGATCGCTTTAAAGGATCTGGAATCCTGCTTGGGCAAAATGTTGATCGAAGGTAAGAACTTCTCGAATATTACGATCTTGCATAAAGATAAATGAGACGCAATCCACTAAGCCCCATTCTTTGTCTGGACGGGTTTTGTATAGACCAAAGGCTCGATCAAATATTTCAGGTGTGAGGCGGATAACTTCTACATCTTCTGAATCAAGAAATTGTTCGATTACTTCTATTGCTTCATTTTTGTATCGACGCGCTAGAGAGTTAGCAATTTCGAGAAGGACTGCATCGGTGATGGCTAAGGCTTGATCGATGTAGCGATCGCTTAAATCTAGCGCCTGTGTATGATATTGATCGCGTTCGTTGATGAGGGCAATGATGAATGAAGTATCAATGAATATTGTCAAGATTCTTTTCTCCACTCATGTACAGGTCAACGTTAGCAGCAAAGTCAACTGGGGCTTGAATTTTGATGCGTTTGAGTTTGCTTAAGATGCCTGTTTTGGGTTTGTCTGCGGATTTGGCGATCGCAAGTTGCTTGACGAATTGGTATAGCTCATCAAGGTTGTCTTCTTCGATTTTGTTGATTTCGGCGTATATTAGTTCTTTAAGAGTCATGGTGATTTATGTTATTTGCATTTTTATGAAAGAGGTGGACTTTTAATCAGGTTCCATAATTTACTAAACCTAATGGGAGCTTAATTTATTATCGCTCATGGAGATCGCCTATCACCGCATCTACAATGCGATCGCTCTTCTAAGAAATTAACCAAACTGCGATCATCACTTCAAGTTTTCTTCGTCATTTTGGCAATGGAACACTTAAATCTTTACAGATCTTTTTTGCTAGGTTTTCATCAATTTCAGTATGACGGGGTATTGACGAACGACGATTTTGACTCGGATTACCCTACCATGAATGTCTTCCACCTTCTCTGATAAGCTCACAACCATGATTACGAAGATGACGCAGTAAGTCAGAACGTTTCATAGTGCTATTAGCTCTTCTTCATAAACCTCTCCAGCAGCTTCTAGGGCTTCATAACGGTTGAAGTCTAAGGCTTCTTTTAGGGTTATACGAAGACTTTCTAGAAGTTCTTCTTTTGTCGGTTCTTGGCAATTTACGCCTGAAATTTCTTCAATCCAGCCAATCCACCAGTTGTTAGATTGCTTTATAACGGCGGTAAATGAGTCTTTCATTATGGCTAATGTTCTCAATGATTTTCGTTTATTATAGCTTCAGAAAAAGTTTTCAGACAAGACAGTGATCGCCTATTCCCTCATCACCAAAGAGCCATCGCCTAAATTATGGATATTTCATTTTGAGGCTATTTTAGTAGATCGCCTATCACTACATCTACAATGCGATGAGCGCTGATGCTATACTGCGTCTACAGTGAATAATCAATCTGTGCCTTAACATGACTAAAGTAATTATTGAGGACTTAGATCCTATCATTGTTGAGAAGTTAGAAATAAGAGCTACCCGTCATGGGCGATCGCTTCAAGCTGAGTTAAGGCAAATACTTCTATTAGCTATTTTAGATACACCCCAAGCTATAACTAATTTGCCTCTTAGCCCTTTAGTCAACTTGCAGCAAGAAGTGGAAAATGATATCGTAAGAAACGAGAAAGTTGTAAGCATTCAGGAAGATCCATTAATAGGACTATTTTCAGGGGCGACGGATCTAGCAGAAAGGTCAGAAGAGATATTAGGGCAAGAAATTCATGACAATACTGGATGGTCATGGAAACAGTAATTGCTGATACTGGCTTTGTTGTGGCTTTAGCCAATCGTTCAGATTCAAAACATCAAGCGGTAAAGGCTGTTTATATCGAGCAACAAATGATACTTTTGCCTCAAACGGTGTTAGCTGAAGTTGCTTATCTAATCGGAAGAGAATCAGGAATAGGTACTGTCGCTTCTTTTTTGAAAGGATTACCAGTCAGTCGGTTTTCGCTTATAGCTTTGGTTGAACAAGATATTTTGAGGGTTGCTGAAATTCTAAATCAGTATGCGGATAGTCGTGTTGATTTTGTAGATGCTACTGTGATGGCGGTTGCTGAGCGATTAAATATCGTTACTGTACTTACGCTCGATCTCCGAGATTTCAGTTTGTTTAGACCCAGACACTGTAACAGTCTTAACCTAATCCCGTGAAAATCTCCCGACAGCGCCTATTCCCTCATCACCAAACAGCGATCGCCCTTCACGAACCATAATTCTGATCGCCTATTTCATAAAAGAACAGTCTTATAAATTATTAACCTGTGATCGCTTTGATGCAAGATTCATAAGGAGCCGTTACACTCAGCGTCTGAGTGTGACAATTCCATTATCTTTGTAAAATAGTTAATATCATTTTCCCAGAAAGATTACTTCTCGATGGAAATGAAGAAATTCAGATTTAGGTTGAAATTTTTCTGGTAACCGTAGTTGTTTGCCAGCATAGTTAACGAAATTGTTTTCTAATGTTTCTTCAGGCAAAAATTCTTGGAGATATGAACTTAAAACCAACTTATAATTTTCATCGAATGTAATTAGTCCTTGATCAAATGCGACATCATGAGTACGTGCAAGGCACAATCCGTTTTGAGGGTTAAGGCGGTGTTCTGATTGATGATGCCAAGGAATAATATGACTTGCGATTAGTAGTGTTGGAATTGGATTGCCAGTAATGCAGCAACGATTTCCATATGAAGATAAAATCATTTGTCGGAAGAAGTTCTGTCCTATTCTAATTTTGGCTGTAACTTTAGCTTCTGTTGTTTCTATAGTTTGATTTGGAGGATATTTTATTGGGAGAATCTTGGAAGCTTCAGGCTTTAGTTTGATCGGCAACTGATTAATTTCAAAAAATTCAGAACCAACTAATTCTTGGAAACGTTCTTCGCTCGCTATTCCAAATTGCTCCCAATTTGTAGTAAATTCCTCCCATATTAATCGATCGGTTTTACTAGCTCCACTTAATCCTCGAACACCGCGTGCTTGTTGTACTGGATCAAGTGAAGCAAAATTAACGAGTTTCATCGCTAGGCTACCAGGTGTTCTACCTAATTTTTCAGCTATTTCAACAATTATTGGCGTTTTCAGATGGAGCTTACCAAATGGCAACTTGCAATATAGATTCATTGCAATAAATAATTCCTCTCGTGTCCATGCTTTTCTATGATTCATAAATTATCAAGCTTGAAATTCTATCAAAATATCTATTTCTTTTAGTTCAAGATTTATTTACCAATATTCCGTAGAGAGAAACTGTTGATCTTTCTGCTGTTAGCTAATCAGGGTAACCATGTGAAATTGGATTGTTTAGGTACTGCGATCTCTTACCAGTAATAAATTTTAGGTTGATCCAAAATTTTAAAAAATAATGCTTATTTACGGTGCTCCATAGAATAGAACTATAACTCTAGGTTGCTATAACTTCAACGCTAATCATCCTATCGAAAGATTCTCAGACTTGGCTTTAGGAGCAGATATTATCATTCAAAGTTATGTCAAAAATAGCTAATGCTTACGTCACATTATGCCCCAATATTGGATAAACGACTATCATTTTATCGATGATTTTAGCAATTCTGGCTATAAAACCGAATCTTATGCTCCAGAATATCATAGCGATCGCCAGACTATTGTGCTCTTTGATTTTGCACAGAAAAGCCGATGAGTCCAATCACTAACCCAACCACAAAATTCATGAGCGCAATATTGACAAATGCAACATTAGTTCCGTGGATAGCCAAAACAAATAATGGCAAAATAAATAATCCTGCGCCAATGGTAATGAGTACAGCACTGGAGATATTGCGGATTAGACTCATTGGCGTTTTGACTTTTTGCAACAGCCACCCTCCCACTCCGATCGCTAATCCAATAGAACCGATAATCAATGACGCATTCTCATTTGTCGTCGATATCCATAACGAAAGTGCAAATAACCCAGTTCCGAAAGTGATTAGTCCAATAGAAAGAATACTTCGTGTTAAGCGCATTGAACCTCCTAGTCATGTATAACCTTGAATTAGCTTGTATTGTTAGCGATCGCCTACTGCTGTAAATATATCAGCGATCACCTGTGATGAGAGTCACTAGGTATCTAACCAGCAGCAAGCATAATAGAGTCAACCGATCCCGATAGCGATCCTTAAAGTGAGCCTTTTAAACCGATCGCCTCAGGCATGATTAAGAGCAAACAAGGTTTCGCGATCGCAATTCGTACTTACTCTATATTTAGGAAGTTCTCTATGTCTACGAAAGCGCAACAATTCTCAGACAAGGACAATTTAACTCTTAGCAAGGCTTTGGTCAGCGAAGAGATCGAAAAGCCTAAACTAGATCCAGAACTGCTCAAACAATTACAAAATCTCGATTGTCATCCTCATCGATTGCCAATCTTTATCGCTTTATATGCGATCGCTGCATTTGCAGCTTCTACCTTAGTACAGGCGATCGCAACACCTTGGGCATATATTCTCTGTTTACCATTTTATCTGTTGGCAGCAGCTTCTCTACATGGTATTAGTCTGTTCACCCATGAAGGAGTGCATGGCGTTCTCAGTCGTAATTTTCATTGGAATCGTTGGCTGAGTATTTTTTGTGCGCTACCTGTCGGGCAGAACTTCTCAGCATACAAAGTCCTCCATCTCAAGCATCACAAGCACTTGGGCATTGAGGGAGATCCCGACCATTACAAAAACTATACCAAATGGAATTGGCTGACATTTTTGATGCATTGGGGCAGATTGATCGTTGGTTATCCCGTCTATATTATTGCAATTCCTATACTTGGATTTTGGCAGGGAAATAATTCCGATCGCCTGTGGATTTTGCTTGAGATTGCCTTGCTGGGATTATTAGTTACTGCGATACTGCTGTCGCCAATTTCCGCCACGTTTCTGATTCATGGCTGGTTGATTCCCATGCTTTGGATTAATACAATGGTCAACATTCGTGGCATGAGCCAGCACACCTTACTCGAACATGAAGCCGATTTGATTCGCGGAACCCGCACGATTCTGACGAATCCTTTGGTGCGTTTCTTTATGTGCAATGAGAACTATCATTTAGAACATCATCTCTATCCTGCTGTGCCTTGGTATCATCTACCGCGCCTTCATCAAGAATTAAAGTCCGACCTCATGCAGCAGGGAGCACCCTATATTCCTTCTTATTTTTCTTTTGTGCGAGACTTCATAGCCGCTAGCTTCCAACGTCAGCCTGTCGGTACAGTTGTAATTAATTGAGGATTCAGATAAATGATGCAAACTTTAATTAGGAAGCCAATGGCTCATTCGAGAATTTCACCTTATCCTAAATTGATTTTAGATGACCTCTGTCAATTGCCATCCTTACAGGCAGCAGTATTGCGAGTATCAGAATTTTATGATTTTCATTCCCACCCCTATATTCTCTGGATGAAAGATCCGATGACCGATCGCGAAGCATTTCGGCGCAGTCAAATCCCCTTTCGCTTTGCAGTTGAGTCCTTTTCCCAACCATTAGCAGCAGTGTTAGCGAGAACAGCGACTCTAGAAACTCGCTTGCCTCTGCTCGCCAATATCACCGAAGAACATGGGCATGGCGATCGCTGGCGATCGCACAAATACACTTTTCTGCAATACCTTCGCGCTTTGGGCGCAACCGATCGCGAACTGGAGTCTCCATGCACAATGGCAGTGCTAGCATTTAATCAATCAATTTTAACCTATTGCTTAATGCAGTCTGGAGAATCAGGAGCAGCGATGCTCGGTGCGATCGAATATCTCTATGTCGATATCAGTGCAGCGATCGCCAAAACTTTACATCAACGGGGCTGGACGGCTGTGGGTAGTCAATCCCACTATGCGGTACATGAAAAGCTCGATACAGAACATGCTAGAGATCTGTTGCAAATTGCGGAAATGGGTTGGATGAATCCTTGTTCTCGCCCCCAAGTTGTTCAAGGTTTGGCACTTGGCGCTCACTATTTCTGGAGTTTATACCGTGACCTATAGCTCCAATTCGCCAATTGTTTCAGAAATCGCCTTCTCCCAAGTGCGCGAAGATCCTCGGATTGAATTGCGGGTAATTCAAGAGTTAACCAAGCGTCAGCCCCACGATCTGAGAGTGCTTTTGGTTGCTTCAGGAGGTTGCACAGCCTTAAGTTTACTGACTTGTCCCGCGATCGCTAAAATCGAAGCTGTAGATCTCAATCCTGCTCAACTACATCTTGTGGAGTTACGCCGCCAAGCCTTAATACATTTGTCTTTAGAGGAACAATTACAATTGATTGGTGCCGATCGATCCGTTAGCGATCGCGATCGGCTGGACATTTATGCTCGATTGAGTCCAAATTTATCAGCTAGTACCAAGGCATTTTGGGATACAAGACAGGAACAGATCGCCTTTGGGGTAAATCAAGTTGGACGCTTTGAACAACTATTTCGCGAACTTGCGGAAAAATTTGCCCAGATGGGGATTCAACCTTTGCGAGAGCCAGTAACGGCAATACAACATCCCCAATGGCGCGATCCTTTTGAGCAGATATTTGAACGGGGAAAACTCGTGCAGACCTTTGGCGAAGCTGCTGTTAACTATTCTATGGATCGTAGTTTTGGCGAACATTTTGCAGATGTCTTTGCTCAGGCTTTGCGTCGATTTATTCCCAATGAGAATTATTTTTTAACCCAAGTCTGGGGCGATCGCTATACCTCAAATCTTCAGGGCGAAGGCGTTCCTCTCTATCTCCAAGCCTCCGCTCAAAATGATATTCGCACATTGGGAACTGACCACTTGCAATTACATCAGGGCGCATTCGTCGATCGCCTTCACCAACTTGCAGAATTAGAAAAATTCGATCTAATTCAGTTTTCTAATATCTCAGACTGGATGCCTCAGAGCAATTTGCATCAAATGTTAAAGGATGCTGTCGCTTGCCTGAAATCAGGTGGTGCAATCATCGGTAGGCGGCTCAATGGTGACCATCACTTAGCGTCAATCATGGCAGAGCATATTGCCATCGATCTTGCAC
>CAIJEA010000232.1 GCA_903819605.1 uncultured cyanobacterium
GCGCCGCCACTCTCTTATGGGTTTTTAACTACCTCGATAGGTGCTATAAGCCCAAGGTGAGACGAGTAGAGGCACATGATAGCGATCGCTAATATTGGAAATCCCAAAACGGATGGGAACATGACTTAAAAAAGCAGGCTGTGTTTGAGTTAATTCAAAACTTGCGAAATAGTCACTGACGTTAAACCAAAGTTCGTATATTCCCAGCTTCATTTCTTCAGCATTTAGTAATAACTCATCTGTCCTACCATCTTGATTAGTGTAGAGAGTTTTCAGTAAGGTTTTTTGTTCGTCATTAGCGATCGCCCATAATTCTAGTTTCATATTTTTTGCGGGACATCCATGTACCGTATCCAGAACATGAGTTGAAAGTTTTCCAGACATATTTTTTTATGATATTTTTTGCAACATTTTCAGGAGTCAATCTCTAGCTTTGTGCTTGTATAGCAAGTAGCCGACTATGTCAGAACAAAACCAAAACCTATAAGAAAGTTGCGGCGCTTTGCGCTGCAACTCTCTTATAGGTTTGATGTCTTAACAGCAATAACAATATTGCATCTTGTTATTGCATACTGTATACACTAAGCTTATATTTACAACAAAGTTAACCATAATTCCAATATCGCTATTTATGACACTATCCAACGGGACAAGACGAGTATTTATTTGTGGTTCAGCACTGCGCGGCCAACCCGATCATGGTAATTTACAGAACGCTAAATTTATCCGTGCGGCAAATACTCAGTCACGTTATCGTCTTCATGCCGCAGGAGATGCATGGCATCCTGCAATTTATGAAGTTGAGACAGGTGGAATTTCAATTCCTGGTGAAGTTTATGAGATGCAAGATGATGAATTTAACTATCTCGCCAATAACGAACCTCCGCATATGTATCCCACAGACGTTTATCTAGAGGATGGTGAAGTTTTGACTGCTTTCTTCTATCCTCAAGAATTAATTGAAAAGTTTAATTGGATTGATATCTCTCACCTTGGTGGTTGGGCTGCTTATAAAAATTCTCTCGTTGCTGTTTGATAATAAAAAAGACTTGCTGTGCAAGTCTTTTTTATTATTCAGGTTTGTGGTGCTTGTGCCAATGATGAGCAATATCAATGCGACGACAGAGCCAGACCCTTTCATGACTTTGCACATAATCAAGAAATTTTGCTAGAGATGCCGCTCTCCCAGCTCTACCGACTAAGCGACAATGCAAACCGATGCTCATCATTTTGGGCGATGTTTCGCCTTCAGCATAGAGAACATCAAAGGCATCCCGCAAATAGGCAAAAAACTGATCGCCTGAATTAAATCCCTGTGGGGTAGCAAAACGCATATCGTTATTATCCAGCGTATAGGGAATAATCAGATGTGGTTTCCCATATTCATAATTCCAATAGGGAAGGTCGTCGGCATAGCTATCAGAATCATAAAGAAATCCACCTTCTTCTACAACTAGGCGGCGTGAATGCTCACTAGTACGACCTGTATACCAACCAAGGGGACGCTCGCCTGTAACTTGCGTATGGATGGCGATCGCCTTTTGCAGATGTTCACGCTCTTGTTCGGGCGAAAAATATTTGTAATCTATCCATCGGTAGCCGTGACTAGCAATTTCCCAATCCGCTTCCAACATCGCGGCGACGGCTTCGGGATTGCGTGTGAGAGCCATCGCAATGCCGTAAATAGTTACAGGAATATTGCGATCGGTGAACATACGATATAAACGCCAAAATCCTGCTCGACTGCCATATTCGTAGCAAGATTCCATATTCATATGCCGCAATCCATTAAATGGAACTGCACCGACTATCTCTGACAAAAATGTTTCAGAGGCTGAATCTCCATGTAAAATACAGGTTTCACCGCCTTCTTCATAATTAATCACAAACTGGACTGCAACACGGGCGTTATCTTTCCACTTTGGATCGGGAGTAGTCCTCCCGTAGCCAATCATATCTCTAGGGTATGTCATAAGTATTTAAATGTATTTTGGATAGGTAACTGAGAAGCGTGAACTACTTAACAGCCAAAATTAGCCGCCATCGGGCAATTTCAATTATTTCCGCGATCGCTCGATGTTTTTCAATTTCTATAGTGTTCTGAAGCCTTTGTTCAAAGGCAGCGAGAATACTATTTTTAGTATGATTTCGCACTGCAATAATAAAAGGAAATAAGAACTTTTCTTTGTAAGCTTGATTAAGTTTTTGGAAGCGATCGTATTCTATTGCCGAGAGTTGATCTAGACCGACAGTAGACTGCTCTAATACTGAAGACTCAGCCATTTTAAACTTACTACCAAGATCTGGGTGAGCGCAAATTAACTTTAATTGCTCAGATTCACTCATTTCATTAACGATATCTGCCATAACTTGATGGAGTTTTTGTACGTCATCAAAGGGACGCTCTCTCCATGATTGAGTTGCAATTTCAGGAGTTTGTTCAAAAATAGAGCCAAGCGCTTTCGTAAATTCTTCCCTACTCATTTGATTGAGCGCAGCGATCGAGTAACTCAATGTAAAGGACCTCCACTAATAATTTTGGCGATCGCCTTGGTCACATCCAAAGGATTTTCTTGAGCTAGTTGCTCGTACCACTTTTGGGTCACTTCAGGATCTTTGCCATGAATAGTTTCCGCTCGGTTACGAGCCTTATTCACGATTTCAGTGGTACGTATTTTGCGCTCACTTTCATAGCGTCTTAGAGCATCGGGAACGCCCAGATTTGTAGATATCAAATAGTTGGCTAATACCCAACTATCCTCTATAGCTTGACATCCACCTTGACCTAAATCGGGGCAAGTGGCATGAGCAGCATCACCTAGTAAAGCCACTCTACCTTTAGCCATCTTTGAGATCGGACCAACATCATGGATTTCCACACGCGCTATTGATTCTGGATCGAGACGATCTATGAGTAGTTGAACTGGTTTAGCCCAACCCTGAAAGTGTTCCCTAAGTTCCTTTTTATAGTTATCGACTTGGTTAGCCGTACCTCTAGGCAATGGCACATCAAAGAAGAAATAAAAGCGATCGCCAGCAACGGGCATCATCGAAGCTCGTTTATTCTCTCCTACATAAATTGACCAAGTATCCGCAGGCGCAAGTTCAGAACTAATGGGAACTAAGCCATTCCAATTTACATAACCCGCATATTGAGGTTCTATTGATTCACCAAGAATATACTGCCTCAAAAGGGATCGGACACCATCAGCAGCTACTAATAGGTCTCCTGAAACAGTGCTGCCATCTTCAAACTTAGCTGTAACGTTGCTAAAGCCTTCTAATACACCGATACATTTAGAACCAAGAGTTAATTTTCCACCCATTGATGCAAAAGCTTCTAAAAGTACATTTTGTAAGTCTCTCCTTGTCACAGGATATGGACGCTGTCCTACTTCTTCAACTAAAGGTTGTAAAGAAATATGATTGAGGATATTTCCTGACAGATGGCGGTACTCCATATAATTCATTTGTCCACCGATCGCTGCTAGTTGTCTGCCCAAACCAAGATGGTTCAATACTTTAACGCCATTCGACCAAAGCGAAATACCTGAACCAATTGGGCGTAGATCTCTTACGCGATCGTAAATTTCTACTTCATAACCAGCTTGTCGCAAGGCAATTCCTGTAGTGAGTCCACCAATACCTGCACCAATTACAATTGCTTTTAAGCCATACATCGCAACAAACCCATATATTCTGCATACAGTATACATCCACATTTTTGAAGCGCATCATAAATCTTAAATAAAAAAACAAAACTAAGAAGCAGTGCAAAGTACCATTTTTTTTATTTTATTTGTTGGCTCTCGTTGCTATCTTAAATATGTTGTGAAGTTCTTTAGCGATCAAGCATATGGATTTTAAAAATATTATTCGCGATATTCCTGATTTTCCACAAAAAGGTATCATTTTTCGAGATATTACGCCCTTACTAGCCAATCCTCAAGGACTCACAAAAATTGTCCAAGGCTTTCAAACAAAATTTGCAGAACTAAATATCGGGACAATTGATGTCATTATTGGTATTGAGTCAAGGGGGTTTATTATTGGTGCACCATTAGCTATGGCTTTAGGCTGTAGTTTTGTCCCAGTTCGTAAGCCTAAAAAATTACCATCGTCAGTATTTCGAGTTGAATATTCTCTGGAATATGGAACCGACACTTTAGAGATGCATTGTGATGCGATCGCCGCAGGTAAACGGGTAATCATTATTGATGATGTGATTGCTACGGGAGGAACTGCTGCTGCTACGGCTAACCTGATCGCGCAATGTGGAGCAGAACTAGTTGGATATGGATTTTTAATAGAGCTAGATTTTCTAAATGGTAGAAAAGCCTTGCCAGAAGTGCCAATTGTTTCGTTAGTGAATTACTAAATAGCTAGGCATAAAAAAGCTGAAGATGCAGCGTTTAAGATCCCCGACTTTTTCTTTGCCATCATAGATTTAGCTCTGCTAGTTACTCAAAAAGTCGGGGATCTGGGTAATTATATTTTTCTACTGAATCAATTAACTTTTACAGCGCTTTGTACTCAAACCGAAACCAAGAAAAAACCTAAAAACCTTGCTTGGCTAGGTTTTTAGGTTTTTTCTTGTGATTCGTTTGATCGGTAATTGCTGTAAAAGTAGTTTCTCATGGATATCATTACACCGTTTGTAAGTTTTCTGGCTCCTTATTTGCCTATAGCAATTTTCAAATGAGTGCGTACTCATTTGAAAACAAAAAATCAATCTCAGTAAGGGTTTTGAGTTTTCATTTTGCCGTAGGCAAAATGAAAACTGCTATA
>CAIJEA010000233.1 GCA_903819605.1 uncultured cyanobacterium
AGCATCTAGATTTAGCTCTTTACCGATGCCTAATATTGCATCCTGGATTTCCAGTCGAGACTCGCGTATTTGTTCAGACTTACCGTCGGATGTTTGAAATTGTTTGCGTTTTGCATTAATCCATACAATTTTTTTAAATCTTTTTTGATGATAAAGTAATCTAATTAGTCTATGGCAGGTAGCTGTTTTTCCTAGACCACCCATTCCCCAAATACTTAAAACTTTGCTACTAATGCCATTTTCTGTATATTCGATTAATTTTTTCAAATCGAAGTCTCTTGCAATAAATTTGTTATACGATTTTTCTGATACCCAAGAAGAAATAGAACCATCTATTTCTAGCTCCTCCTGATCTGAAGGTATAGCTAAATTATCAGTTACAGACGCTGTCGAGATATTTTGGGGATCAGTTGGAGGCTGGGGGCGATCGCTAATACCAATAAAATCTCTTTGAGTGGCATACAGAGTTTGTAAATAATCTCTCAAAATTTCCTTTTTACCTTTTTTTGCAGTTGTCAGTGCTAAACACTCTGACTCAAAGCGCTTGTATATTACCCTTAAATGCCCTTCCACAGTTTTATCTATTTTGGGTGATTCATTATCTCCAAATGTATCGATAAAAGTCAATCGAAGCTTTTCTGAAGATAACGTCCGCCGCGCACCTTCTCTAATAAATTCATTCCAATTCATAACCGTCTCCTCCCTTAAATCTTTTCAATCAATTCTCGAACCTGCTCGATCAATGGCGGCAAATCTTCATTGATCGTTGTCCATGCAATCCGCAAATTCACGCGAAAGTATTCATGGACAATCAAATTTCGCATAGCTCGCATCTCTTCCCAAGGCAATTCTGGATATACATCCTGAATATCAGGCAACAGACTCCGCGCCGCCTCCCCAATCACCGCCAGATCGTAAAGCACCGCTTTGACAGTCTTAGCATCTGCACAAAAAGCCTCATAGTCCAAGCCATCAGCAAAAGCTAAAATCTCCTCGGCTTGTTCGAGAATATCCTTCAATCTTTGCTTTAAAGATCTAAAAGACACGCTTTGCTCCCTTAATTACTAAGTCGCGCATATAAGGTTTGAGCGAATCAGGCGTACCCAAATCGATCGCACACCCCAATAATTTCTCAAGATAAATTTGCAATCGTACCAAAGTAAACAAACCCACAGGCTGGGAAAATTCAACTAATAGATCGACATCACTATTGTCCCTAGCGTCATTTCGCGCCACCGAACCAAACAAAAACAGCGATGCAACATGAAAAGCGCAGATCGTCTCACGCTGTTGGCGCAAGGTTTCGATGACCTCATCACATCGCAAAATCGATGCAGTAATAGTGTTTGACTCGCCCGAAAGTCTCACAGTTTCAAGGTGTTTGTTAATTTGCTTGTTGGCATTATAGGGTATTTTTTCGGGCAGCGATCGCTATTCTACGGTTTAGCTCAGGGCAAACACAGGGCAAATCAAGGGAATCTCAAATCAAAAGCAAACTTCCATCAGAGTAAATCAAGGGAATTTCTGGGGTGACAGTAATTGAGAGTGCCTATTAAACTTATGTCATACCCGCAAGGGACATCTAAACTGAGGAGAATTAACTTAATGAACACTAAAAAAATTGCACCTATATGACTAATCTCATGCCCCAATACCTGACGATTAAGGTGATATCAGGAAAACATCGTTAATTTGCATCCCCGGTTTCAGGCCGGTATACCAAATCAAAGACTCCGTAGCTCAGTTGGTAGAG
>CAIJEA010000234.1 GCA_903819605.1 uncultured cyanobacterium
CTCCACCCCATCACTCACAAAATGTAAGTCATTAGCAAGGCGATTTTCTTCTAGAGCCTCCTGCATGAGTAGGCGATCGTCTTCATCATCTTCCGCAACTAGAATGGTAACGCTTTTTCCTTTATTAGGCATCGTGAAGCTCTCCTTGTGGTTGATGAATGGGTAAAGTAAAAATAAAAGTTGCGCCCTGCTCAGGATCGCCTTCTGCGGTTAAGGTTCCATTGTGTCTCTCTGCAATTTTACGGCAAATAGCCAACCCAATCCCCGTACCTTCAAAGGTTTTCCGCCCATGCAGTCGCTGGAAAATCTGAAAGATGCGCTCAGCATATTGTTGCTCAAAGCCAATGCCATTATCAATGACCCGAATTTCGCACCAATCTTGCTCATTTTCTATGTAAATTCGCGATCGCACCTGCACCACAGGCGTAACACCTTCTCTCACAAATTTCAGAGCATTGCCGATCAAGTTTTGCAGAATTTGTCGCATTTGCAGAGCATCAGCTTCAACAACAGGTAGAGGATCGACTTCAAGGATTGCGCCAGATTTCTCGATCCGCACCTCTAGGTCAGAGAGAACTCCCTCTAAAACTTCAGATAATTTGATCGGTTGGAAGGGCTGCGCCTTGGTTGTCACCCGCGAGAAGTCAAGCAAGTCATTGATTAAGATTTGGGCGCGACTCGCCGCATTTAACATCCGTTCTAAATAATCTAGTCCTTTTTCGTTTAAAGAATCTTGGCAAGTAGATTTCAGGCGATCGCCAAAAGCTTGAATTTTGCGTAAAGGTTCCTGCAAATCATGGGAAGAAACATAGGCAAAATCTAACAATTCGCGGTTACTAACTTCTAGACGCTCATTCATCACACTTAACTTTTTCATCGCCCCTTCCACTTCCTTTCGCAGCTTTATTTCGATTTCCTTGCGGGTCGTAATTTCATTCTCAATCGCAATGAACTGCAATAACCTTCCATCATCATCAAAGACAGGATTAATACTTAGCGATAGCCAATATGCTCTTCCATCCTTGCTGTAGTTTAGGATTTCCCCAGAGAATGGCTCATGCTTCGCCAACGTCTCACGAATTGAGTTAACTGTCTCCTGTGAAGTTTTCGCGCCTTGTAAAACATGCCCTGGTTTTTTACCAATTACCTCAGCCAAGGTATAACCCGTGAGCTTATGAAAACTATCGTTAACCCATTCAATTTCGCCTCGAGCATTGGTAACGATCGCCACATTGTCAGTTTTACTAGCAATTAGAGATAGCTTCTGTAACTCAATATCCGAGGCTTTACGAGCCGTGATATCCTTCCGAATCGCCAAGTATTGATAGGGCTTGCCATCTTCATTTAGAAAAGGAACGATGGTGGTGTCAACCCAATAAATAGAACCATCCTTAGCTCGATTTTTGATCTCATCTCGCCAAGTTTGGCCATTAGCGATCGTTTTCCACATCTCCACAAAAAATGAGCGCGGATGATAACCAGAATTGAGAAGGCGATGATTTTGTCCGATTAATTCCTCTCGACTATACTTGGAGATTTCACAAAATTTATCATTAACAAAGGTAATCGATCCTTGGATATCGGTAATGGCAACAATTGCGGTTTGATAGAGAGCCGCCGTGATATCTTTTACTTGCTTTTCTACTTTCTTTTCTGTCGTAATATCCTTAGCTATCCCCATAAATCCCGTAAGTTCTCCTCCCTCTGTACAAATTGCCGTAATTGTCAGCATTACGGGAAATCTTGAACCATCTTTACGAATATAAGTCCATTCTTGCTCATACACCTGCCCCAATCTCGCCTTAGCAGTGAAGACTTCAAACCCAACAGGAATATCTGTTTTTAGCTCCTGCGATAAATGTTTCGCTTGGACAGCAACCTCATCTTGATCGTGAAAAATCACTTGGCTAGTCTTGCCCACCACCTCCGATGCAACATAGCCTAACATCCTCTCCGCCGCGACATTAAAAGATTGGATAATGCCTTGCAAATCGGTAGAAATAATGGCAAAGTTGGCACTATTTAAGATCGCCTGCTTGAGGGTTAAGACTTCCCTCATTTTTAGTTCTGAAGCCTTGCGATCGCTAATATCGTGCAAGATTTTAGAAGCTCCCACAATCTGCCCATCATTGTCGAACAAAGGAGAAATGATTGCCGATACTTGAATAAATCTACCGTCTTTACCTTTGCGAATAGTTTCAAAATGTTCTACCCGCTCTCCACATTTAAGACGCTCAAGAATTTGAGATTCTTCTTCTAATCGATCGCTGGGAAAAATCATAGAAATAGATTGCCCGATCGCTTCGGCTTCTGAATATCCAAATAATCTTTCAGCCGCAGGATTCCAACTAGTGATAATTCCATCTAGAGTTTTGGTGATAATCGCATCATTGGAGGTTTCGACCACAGATACCAACAGCCGAGATGAATTTTCCCTGAGCCTTAGCTCACATTGACTGATCGCTAGACGGCTTAATAATTCTAGTTGTCTAATTTGTTGCTTAGAGAGATTTTGAGATTGGAAATCTCGATCAACTAACGAAATGAATGAGATCGGCGCTCCGCATATATCCGCCGCAAGTTGTGTCAAGTCATCGTATTCCTGTTTTGGCAAGGCATCCAGAATTTTGTAGCGATCTAGAGCAACTAAGCGATCGCTTTCATTAGCTGGAATATCGGGTTTCTGCATAGAGTTTGTGCGATCTGTTTGTGCGATCTATTTGTTAAATGCAAATAATAAATTAATTCAATTGATTTGAAGTATTAAATATCAGGCATATTAGAACTGTTATCTATTTCAACGAGAACCGTAACGGTGCAGAGTCTATTTTTTTTGCTCGGAATAGTTAGAAAAAGTAGAAAAAACCCTAAAAGATTACATGCAAAAACTAGATGAAATCAGTTCTTTTCATATTTCATAAATGGCTTAGACAAAACCGCAATAAATTTTTGAGTGAAATTACTCATAATCTAAAATACGCAATGCTGAGCCTGTTGGCGGTGATTGTGGCGATCGCCTTGACTAATTGCACTCCCCAAACAAACATACCATTACGCATCGGTTCAAATCTTTGGACGGGATATGAGACTTTATATCTGGCGCGGGACTTGGGCTACTATAACGACAAACCGATCCGTTTAGTTGATTATCCTTCAGGCACTGAAGAAGTCCGAGCCTATCGAAACAAAGAAATTGAAGGGGCAGGACTATCAATCGATCAAGCCCTAGTCCTCGCTGCTACCCAAGAAAATATTCGGATTATCGCAATTATGGATGTGTCCAATGGCGGTGATGTGATCTTAGGTAAGCCAGAATTTACAGATATGAAAGCTCTCAAAGGTAAGCGTGTGGGTGTTGAATCAACTGCACTTGGCGCTTTCTTCATCGCCCGTGCATTAGAAAAAAATGACATGACTACCAAAGATATTCAGATTGTGTCTTTGGAATTGACAGAACACGAACGCGCTTACAAAGAGGGGACAGTAGATGCTGTGGTTACTTTTGGTCCTGCAAGAATCAAGCTGTTAGCGGCTGGGGCAAAATTACTATTTGATAGCAGTCAGATTCCTGGAGAAATCGTCGATACTTTGGCAGTGAGTACGGAGGCGATCGCCAATTCTCCCAAAACGATTCAAGCTTTGGTGGATGGTCGATTTCGCGCCTTAGATTATTTTGAAAAAAATCCTCAAGATGCCGCAGTGCGGATGGCTAAGCGTACCAAAGTCACCCCTGAGCAAATCCTCGATGCCTTTAAAGGTCTCAGCCAACCGAATTTACAAACAAATCAAAAACTGCTTGATAAAAGTGATCCTGCGCTAATTAATGGCATGACCAAACTAGTAAAGATTATGGTTGACAACAAATTACTACCCAAAACTATCGATCCTGCTAGTATTCTAGATGACCGTTTTATTAAGAAGGCTAGGGTTTAAATCTACATAACGGTTCCCATGAAAGGATTGCCAATTTTTCCGATTTCCTTAAGAATTTCAATCCCTACAATTTTAATTTTTTGTGGGGGATTATTGGGCTTAACTTCTTTTAATCAAGAGATTAATGAGGCTTATCAAAAGACAGAAATTAACACCAAAAATTATGTCCAAATTTCCGCAGGACAGACATCAAGAATCTTAGATTATTTGTATCGTAGAGCAAATATTGAAGATGCCGAAATTACGATTATCAGTCAGCTTGGCAGCGATCCGAATCTTAATTTGGTGATGTTGATTGACGATCGCGATGTTGTGCATCTCTCTAATCGTTATGAATTGCAAAACGAACCAATTACAAAAACAAGCGGTGCGGAGTATGTCGAAAAGTTTGGCGTAGTACGCAAAAATCTATTAGGAGATGTGCTGATATCGTCGGATCGGTCGAAACTAATTGCGATGTATCCTGTCATCTTGCCAGTGAACCCCAATGAACTGCAATCTTCAAGGGTGGGAGTTTTATTCTTTGAATACGATCTAACCCGCACCAAACAGATTGCCTTCAATGATGCTTTAAAGCGATCGCTATTTTTTAGCAGTAGTTTAGTGATCTTTTGCTTAGGAGTTTGGTTCTTTTTTGAAATCACACTCACAAGGCGAGTCTCGCGTTTAGTGGCGGTGAGCAATAGCCTCGCGGAAGGAAAACTAGACGAACGAGCAGGACTAACAGGCTCGGATGAATTATTTCAAATCTCAGTCGCCTTCGATCGCATGGCAGGCAAAATCCAAGACAATGCCAATATCTTGCTTCGTCAAAATGCCGTATTGCAAGCCCAGCTTGAAGCCTCGATTGATGGCATTTCGATTGTTGATGAAAATCGTAATATCGTCTATTACAATCAACGTATTTGTGAGCTTTGGCATATTCCTGCCAATATCATTGAAACAGGGGACGATCGCGAATTTATGAAATGGATATTGAGCAACTTAGTCGAACCAGAAATATTTTGCGCTAAAATCGAGCACTTATACGAAAATCCCCAAAGCAGCAGCGTTGATGAAGTGGTGCTGAAGGATGGACATATTTTTGATTGTTATTCAACAAGTGTGAAGTCATTAGCGGAAGATTTTTACTATGGAAGGATTTGGTATTTTCGGAATATTACCGATCGCCGCAAAGCCGAAAAATTAATTCAACAACAAGCAGAAGGAGAAAGGTTACTCAGGGAAATAACCCAACGAATTCGCCAATCTCTAGATCTCGTAACGATCTTTAACATTGCTACCGAAGAAATTAGGCAGTTTCTGAATGCCGATCGCGTAGGCGTGCTGAAATTCGATCCCAAATCCCATAATACCCAAGGCGAATTTGTCTCCGAATCCTTAGTCGATGGAGTTACCTCAATTGTGGCGATTTCCATAGACGAACATTGTTTCGGTGAAAAACATACCATCCATTATCAAAAGGGGAGAATCCAATCTTTAGATGATATTTATCAGGCAAATATTAAGGGGTGTTACCGCGAACTCTTAGAAGGTTTTCAGATTCGCGCTAATCTAGTAGTCCCATTACTCAATGGCGAAGCTTTATGGGGGCTGCTCTGTATTCATCAATGTTATGAGCCTCGACATTGGCAACAACCAGAAATCGAGTTTGTCCAGCAAATTGCCAATCAATTAGCGATCGCCATTCAACAAGCCAATCTATTTGAACAAATCCAAAAAGAATTAACTGAAAGACAACAAGCCGAGTGGCGACTAACAGAAAGTAACCAACAACTTGCGATCTCTAACGAAGAACTAGCTCGTGCTACGCGGCTTAAAGATGAATTTCTTGCCAATATGCTCATTAGCAATCAGCACCTTGCCATCTCCAACGAAGAACTAGCTCTCGCTACGCGGCTTAAAGATGAATTCCTCGCCAATATGAGCCATGAATTGCGAACTCCCCTCAATGCGATCTTAGGAATGTCTGAAGCATTGCAAGAACAGGTCTTTGGCACAATCAATCAAGAGCAGAAAGAGTCGTTAGAAACAATTGCCAGCAGCGGTAAACATCTATTGGAATTGATTAATGACATTCTTGATGTTGCCAAAATCGAGTCTGGACAAGTGGAGATCGATTGTTCGCAAACATCAATCGATGAACTATGTCAATCGAGTTTGCCCTTTGTTAAGCAGCAAGCATTACGCAAACGCATTCATCTTGAATTAAAAATCGCACCTAATTTACCAGAACTATTCATCGATGAGAGACGTATCCGCCAAGCTCTGATTAATCTGCTTAGTAATGCAATTAAGTTCACTCCCGAAAGAGGCAGGGTGTCATTGGCAGTTAGCCTCCAGCAAAATCTAGCAAAAATCACGCATGAAATTACGAGCGAAATTAGATTTGCCGTAACTGATACAGGGATCGGCATTTCCCCAGAAAATCTGCAAAAATTATTTCAACCCTTTGTCCAAATAGATGGAGCGCTCAATCGTCAAAACACAGGCACTGGCTTAGGGCTGGCGTTAGTTAAGAGCATTGTGGAGATGCATAAAGGCACGGTCACTGCCACGAGTGAGGTGGGCGTAGGTAGTTGTTTTACGATCGCACTTCCCTACGAAAACAGCTCAATTCCATCGCCTATATTTACCAATCAACCCACAAGTCCTTTAGAGCCAAGTCCTGACAATGGTATTGCTGAGGGACTGCCCACCCTATTACTCGCGGAAGATAATGAAGCAAATAAGCTGACAATCTCTAGATACCTCAAAGCCAGAGGCTATCAATTGTTGTTTGCTAAAGATGGTCGAGAAGCGATCGATCTTGCGAGTTCAATGCGACCTGATTTAATTTTAATGGATATTCAAATGCCCAATATTGACGGACTAGAGGCAATCAAAATTATTCGTAGAGATAATATTCCCGAACTGGCGAACATTCCCATTATTGCCTTAACTGCTTTAGCGATGACAGGCGATCGCGAGAGATGTATAGAAGCTGGTGCAAATGAATATTTAACTAAACCCGTCAAACTCAATCAGCTAGCCACGATAATCAAACAAATTTTAGCCCAAAAGCAATAATCTAAGAATCAATGAATAACCGATCTATTTTAATCGTTGATGATGAGCCGCGCAACTTTGATGTCATAGAAGCACTCTTGAATGAATATGACTATGAGTTAAATTATGCATCTAGTGGACAGGAGGCACTCGAATCCTTAGGAATCTTAGAGATAGATTTAATTTTATTGGATGTAATGATGCCCGATATGGATGGCATCGAAGTCTGTCAACGCATCAAATCCATTCCCAAATATAGACCAATTCCAATCATTATGGTCACAGCCCTAACCGCCAAAGAAGATCTTGCTCAATGCTTAAATACGGGTGCTGATGACTTTATTAGCAAGCCTATTAATGCTCTTGAGCTAAGGGCTAGGGTGCAATCAATGTTGAGAATGAAACAGCAATATGATGCTTTGCAAATATCCCTCGAGCGCCAGTCCATCTTAGAAGCAGAAAAGAGAGAGTTTTTAGAAACCCGCAATATTGAATTAGAAAAGCAAGTGTATGCCCGAACTGCCGCCTTGAAAGTTGCGTCAGATCTGATTATCCATAATGCGCTGCACGATCCCCTTACCGATTTACCCAATCGCAGGTTTCTATTAGATCGGATCGATCAATCGATTAAGCGATCGCATCAATTAGATTCCTATGGTTACGCAATTTTGTTTCTAGATTTAGATCAATTTAAAGTCGTTAATGATAGTTTGGGGCATATCATTGGCGATCAACTGCTAATTAGCATTTCTAAGAAGTTAAAAGCTCATTTAGAGGATGTTTATTTAGTAGCTCGATTTGGTGGTGATGAGTTTGTCATTTTGTTAGAATACATTGCCAATATTGATGAAGTAGTTAAGATCGCAGAACGAATTTTAAATGATTTTCAAGTACCGTTAATTTTGAATGGCGGTGAAATATTTATTAATGTCAGTATTGGCATTGTCTTAGGGACTAAGAATTACCATCAAGCTGCCGATCTGCTCCGCGATTCCGATCTCGCTATGTATAAAGCGAAGGCACAGGGACGCAATTCTTACAAGATTTTTGATGTCAAAATGCATAATCAGGCGATTAAGCGACTGACTCTAGAAACAGATTTGCGTAATGCGATCGATCGCCAAGAGTTTATGGTTTATTATCAGCCAATTGTGGATATCCTTAATAGCGATCGCTTAATCGGGTTTGAAGCCTTAGTCCGTTGGCAACATCCAACAAGCGGCATGATTTCTCCTATAGATTTTGTGACGATCGCTGAAGAAACTGGAGCAATTGTCGCTCTTGATAGTTGGGTATTTCACGAAGCTTGTAAGCAACTCGCCAAATGGCAAGCAAAATCTACGTGTTCTCCCGCCCTGAAAATGAGCATCAATCTATCGGTACAGGATATTCGTAACCCCCACTTACTAACAGATATAGATCGCATATTGGCAGAAACGGGGCTAGATGGAAAATCGCTCTCTTTAGAAATTACCGAAAGTATTTTAATTGCTGATATTGAACAAATAATCGATCTGCTCACTCAAATTAAAGCCAGAAATATCCAAGTTAGTATTGATGATTTTGGCACTGGATATTCATCGCTAAATTATATCCATCGTTTACCTGTGGATTACTTGAAAATCGATCGCTCCTTTATCAATCAAATGCAAGAAGCAAGCCGTAATTGCCAAATCGTGCGTACAATAATCGCTTTGAGCAATCAACTAGGATTAGCTGTTGTCGCTGAAGGTATCGAGACACTAGAGCAGTTACAAATCTTGAGGGACTTAAAATGCGAATTCGGGCAAGGTTATTTATTCTCCAAGCCCTTATCCGTTCAAGAAATCGAAGCAAAATTTATGCTCTAATCGTACCAACCGCTACGCGGTTGGTACGATCTCTGGCTTTGGGTTTACTTATAAGGTCGTTGACTTTCGAGATCA
>CAIJEA010000235.1 GCA_903819605.1 uncultured cyanobacterium
GCATTCGATGCACAAACAAGAAAATGATATTGATCCTTATTGCTAATGACTTATCAATATCAATAAGCAAATTGATTAGGAATAGAAACTTTGACAATGTGTCTTTTGACTTAAAAGAATATATAACGTAAAGATAACAGGGCTTCAAACCGTTACAAATAGTACTTTTTAAGCTCATTTTTAATAGATATGATTATCTTCAATTTAATTCTATAGCTTTCAAATTCAACTAACACTCTTAAAACTAAATGAACATTTAGCTAAGCTTATAATATTGCTTTAGCCTAATAGCAACATCAAATCAAATACCTCAATAAGTATTGAAACCCATTGAAAGTACTATGCTGGAATACCTTCCGCCATTAAATGACCATAACTTACCTTATCCAGACACAATTCATCCAATCGTGGTGCATTTTGTAATTGCGATGGTGTTGTTTGCTGTAGTATGCGATGCGATCGGCTACTTCGCTCGTAATTCTCGACTATACGAAGTGAGCTGGTGGAATCTATTTTTTGCCACAATTTCTATTTTTATTGCAATTATTTTCGGACAGGTGGAAGCAGGGCTAGCGGAACCCTATGCCGCTGTAGAACCGACCTTGAATTTACATACCATAATTGGTTGGTCACTATCGGGGATTATTGCGGCGATTACAGGATGGCGCTATGTACTGCGTGTTCGCGATCCTAAGACCTTACCTGTTTCATTTCTTGGTGTAGGTTTGTTACTTACAGTAATAGTTCTTTTTCAAGTTTATTTAGGTGACTTACTGGTTTGGGTATATGGACTGCATACTGTGCCAGTGGTAGAAGCTTTAAGGGAGGCTGGTTTAAAATGATTGCAACTTTAATCGATCAGTTACATGGTCAATTGGGCTTGAATGGTTTACCCTACAGCATTCCAATTCATCCAAATCTCGTGCATTTAACCCTTGGCTTATTTATTGTAGCGATCGGTTTTGATTTTGTGGGCGTATTTTTCGTTTTGGAAAAGCCTTTATTCAAATTTATGGCGATCCCTGCGGCGCGATCGAATTTCTTTGATGTGGGTTGGTACAACATGGTTGCCGCCTCAATTATCACTTTCTTTACTGTCGCGGCGGGTTTTTACGAAATCCTACTCGCTGCACCCGATGAGAATGTCAAAAGTGCTTGGGGTTTTCAGGCGATGGAGACAATGATTTGGCATGGTGTGGGCGGCGTGCTGTTATTAGCGCTAATTGTAGGCATGACTGTCTGGAGAGGATTTCAACGGTTTCTCTGGCGCAAGGATATGGGTCAGCAGGTGCAATGGAGCTATTTGCTGGCAGGATTAGTAATTTTTGCAATCATGTTTGTGCATGGGACTTTGGGCGCACAGCTTGCCTCCGAATTTGGGGTGCATATCACCGCCGATCGCCTATTACGCTTGAGTAAGAATGTCGATCTCAATCAGTTACTGAAATAGAGGGATCAATGAAACTACGCACGATTTTAGTTTTAGTGGGTGCTGCGATCGCGATCGCTCTGCTCAGTCTCTGGATGGGACAAGCCGCCTATACATGGTTTCCGCCCCAAGCTTCGGCTGAATCGATTTTGGTGGATAACCTCTTTAGCTTTTTGGTGACATTGGGAACTTTTATTTTTCTCGGTGTGGTTGGCACTTTGACCTATTCCATCTTGTTTCAACGTGCCGAAAAATACGATCTTAGTGATGGTCCCCACATTGAGGGAAATGTCAAATTAGAAATCATCTGGACAGCAATTCCTTTTGCCTTAGTGATTTGGATTGCCGCCTATAGCTATCAAACCTATGATCAGATGTCGATATTAGGACCTATGGATCACGCCCATCACGGATCGATGATAGCAGAGGCTCATGCTGCTGGAGTTAGCGAAGCTAAATCGGAAGAGGTTGAGCAAATTCAAGTACTAGCGCGGCAATGGTCATGGGAGTTTCATTATAGTAATGGAACAGGTGAAGTCAGCAGTACAGAATTACATTTACCCAATAATCGTAGGATTAAACTAGTTCTCCATTCTGAAGATGTGCTGCATGGCTTGTATATCCCTGCTTTTCGGGTAAAGCAAGATGTAATTCCTGGGCATGATATTGATTTTGAATTTACACCGATCCGCGAGGGCAAATATCGTCTGCGGGATTCTGAATATAGCGGTACTTATTTTGCTTCGATGCAAACCGATGTGGTGGTGGAATCTCCTGAAGCCTTTCAAAAATGGTTGGCGGATGCTTCCAATGCTACGCCTGTAGCTGCCTACAATCCTGCGGCTAATGAGTATGCCAAACGCGCCAATGCAAATAATTGGGCAACGGTTATCCCTGCGGCTCCGCCTATGGTGAATTATTCAAGTTCTAATTAAATTTCTTAAGAGCAATCTATGGCAAACATTTCTATTGATGCGATCGCTGATATCCGACCCCCAGAAAAGCCCGAAGACTGGCGGCGATTTTTTGGATTTAGTACCGATCATAAAGTGATTGGCATTCAGTATATTGTTACTTCCTTTTTCTTCTTCCTCATTGGTGGCGTTTTAGCGATGGTGATCAGAGGTGAACTGATTACCCCTGAATCGGATCTGGTCGATCGCGCAGTGTATAACTCCATGTTCACGATGCACGGCACGATCATGCTGTTTCTCTGGACATTTCCTGTGCTTTTAGGAATATCCAATTACCTAGTGCCGTTGATGATCGGCGCTCGTGATATGGCTTTCCCTAAGTTAAATGCCGTTGCCTTTTGGATGGTTCCCGTATTTGGGGTGATCCTAATGGCGAGCTTCTTTATTCCTGGGGGATCTTCGCAATCGGGATGGTGGGCTTATCCACCTGTGAGTTTGCAAAATCCTACGGGAAATTTGATTAATGGTCAGTTCCTTTGGTTGCTTGCAGTTGCCATTTCGGGTGTTGCCTCGATTATGGGTGCGATTAACTTCGTGACTACCATTTTCCGAATGCGGACAACAGGAATGACTTGGTTCAAAATGCCTGTGTTTGTCTGGACAGTCCTCGCCGCACAAAGTATTCAATTATTTGGATTGCCAGCCTTGACCGCAGGCGCAGTGATGCTCTTGTCCGACTTAACCTTTGGAACCAGTTTTTTCGATCCAGCCAAGGGCGGCGATCCCGTGCTCTTTCAACATTTTTTCTGGTTCTATTCCCATCCTGCGGTCTATGTAATTATCCTGCCCGTATTTGGAATTTTCTCAGAGATTTTCCCTGTCTATGCCCGTAAGCCGCTCTTTGGATACAAGGTCGTGGCGGTGTCTTCGTTGATTATTACGGGACTGAGCGCTGTGGTTTGGGTGCATCATATGTTTGCTAGTGGAACGCCTAGCTGGATGCGGATGCTATTTATGGCGACGACGATGCTGATCTCAGTACCGACGGGAATTAAGGTATTTGCTTGGGTAGCAACCATCTGGGGCGGTAAAATCAAGCTGAATACAGCGATGCTATTTGGCTTGGGTGCGTTGGTAATGTTTGTCTTTGCAGGAATCACAGGCATCATGTTAGCTTCCGTACCTGTGGATATTCATGTGAATAATACCTATTTCGTGGTGGGACATTTCCACTATGTAATTTACGGTGCGGTGGTCATGGGAATTTACGCAGGACTGTACCATTGGTTCCCAAAAATGACTGGAAGAATGTATTCCGAAGGTTTGGGAAAGCTGCATTTCATTCTCACTTTTATCGGTACGAATGCCTGTTTCTTTCCGATGCATCCCCTCGGTTTGCAAGGAATGCCGCGCCGCGTTGCCTCCTACGATCCAGAGTTTGCCTTCTGGAATGTCATCGCTAGTCTTGGCGGCTTTCTGTTAGGAGTATCGACGATTCCTTTCATTTTGAATATGGTTAGCTCTTGGGTACAGGGCGAGAAAGCTCCTAAAAATCCTTGGCGAGCGATCGGTTTGGAATGGCTAGTTTCTTCGCCTCCATCCCATGAGAACTTTGAAGAGTTACCGATTGTAATTTCCGAACCCTACGGCTATGGCAAAGATGAACCCTTAGTTTCTAATCCTGATAAGTTGGAGGTAAATCATGCAACCAGTTAATACTTCTGTCAGTGACAATCCAATTTTGGAAGTTACCCACGAATCTGCCCATAGTGAGCATCCCGATAATCGGCTGTTTGGGTTTGTGGTCTTCCTGCTTTCCGAAAGTGTGATCTTTTTAAGCTTTTTTGCTGGATACATCGTTTATAAAACTACTTCTCTCAATTGGCTTCCCGATGGTGTAACGGGTCTAGAAATTAAAGAACCAACGATTAATACGATCATTCTCGTTTCCAGTAGCTTCACGATCTATATCGCTGAGAAATTTCTCCATAAAAAGCAGCTTTGGGGCTTTCGCGCTTTCTGGTTACTGACGATCGCAATGGGTAGTTACTTCGTTTACGGTCAAGCGGTGGAATGGAGTGGTTTAGCCTTTGGCTTTGGTGATGGCGTGTTTGGCGGTAGTTTCTATTTGCTAACTGGTTTTCACGGTTTGCACGTTTTGACGGGTGTACTTTTGCAGTTAATCATGTTGGTGCGATCGTTCCTTCCCAAGGAATATGACAAGGGCTTGTATGGCATTGAAGCAACTTCGCTATTCTGGCATTTTGTCGATGTGATTTGGATTGCATTGTTTACGTTGATTTATGTGTGGCAGTGAGGAAAACCAATGATTATTGACGACAATTATTACGATGTGATTATTGTGGGAACTGGTGCAGGTGGTGGAACCATTGCCTATAAACTCGCTTCCACAGGTAAGAAAATCCTGATTCTCGAACGTGGTGATTTTATGCCCCTCGAAGAACAGAATCGCAGCAATATCGATATCTTTCAACGCGATCGCTATCATGCTCCTGAACAATGGTATGACCACACAGGCGAGCCATTTTCACCACAGACTAACTATGCGATCGGTGGCAATACTAAAATCTATGGTGCGGCTCTATTGCGGCGGCGCGAGAAAGACTTTGAATCCGTCACCCATCAAGCGGGAATTTCCCCTGAATGGTGAGTGAAGTATGACGAATTTGAGCCTTATTACACCGAAGCGGAAAATCTCTATAAGGTGCATGGCGAGACAAATTCCGATAGCACCGAACCAACTCACAGCGCTGATTATCCCTATCCTGCGGTGAGTCATGAGACTGAGATGCAGAAGATCTATGAGGCAATCGCAAATCAAGGTTTGCATCCATCGACAATTCCCCTCGGCTTGACCCGTCAAGAGGATGACCCCACTAGCGACTCTGAAGAAAGCTGCCTCGTTCCTGCCTTGAAGTATGCCAATGTCACCTTGAAAACCCAAGCCAAAGTGCTCAGTTTACATACCAATCCATCGGGGCGATCGGTGAAGGGAGTAGAAGCAGAAGTGGGCGGACAGTCCTATCTCTTTTTAGGCGATATTGTCGTGCTTGCCTGTGGCGCAATCAATTCGGCGGCGCTACTGTTGCGATCGGCTAATGATTCTCATCCCAAAGGGCTTGCCAATAGCTCCGATCAAGTGGGACGGAATTTGATGAAAAGCCTGTTGTCATCGGTAGTCCAACTCAGCACGAAGCCCAATAATGGCTCCTTCCAAAAGTCGATTTATGTGAATGATTTCTATTGGGGTGATGCGGATTTCCCTTATCCCATGGGACATATTCAAAACTCTGGCGGACTGCTCACTGACATCATTTTTGCCGAATCTCCCCCCGTATTCTCCATTGTTGCCAAGCTCATGCCCAACTTCGGACTAAAGCAGTTAGCGACCCATTCTATCGGTTGGTGGGCGCAAACGGAGGATTTGCCAGACTCGAATAATCGGGTGCGCCTTGAAAACAACAAAATCCATATTGATTACAATCCCAACAATACGGAAGCCCACGATCGCCTAATTTATCGCTGGACTGATGTTTTAAAAAATATCGAAAAGTCCCTAGATGGCTTCCGTACTGGTTTCCTACATCCTCGCGCCGAATCGCCTTTGCAAGTGGTCGCCAATCAATGCGGAACCTGTCGCTTTGGTGACGATCCCTTAACTTCCGTTTTAGATCGCGATTGCTGCGCCCACGATCTCGATAATCTCTACGTTGTAGATGGTAGTTTCTTTCCTTCTAATGCGGCGGTGAGTCCTGCTTTGACGATTATTGCTAATGCGCTAAGAGTAGGCGATCGGTTAATTGAAAGATTGAAATAAGTCTTACGAGGACATATTACCCAAAAAACTTTCTAAAATATCTTTTTGGGTAATAATCATCTCAAATCATTCAGCTATAACGTTTTAGATAATGTTAAAGTAGACCAATAAAGATTATCAATAGTAATTCAACTTTTAAGAAAAGTATATGCCCAGTGAAAACAAAAAGTTAGACAATGAATTTGATATTTTTATTTCTAACTCCGTGTACCCAGATGCTACTCCAATTTTTACTTACAGTCCTAAATCACTTGATAAGATTAAAGATGACTGCATTATCATAATTGATACTAATGCATTACTTGTTCCCTACAGTATTGGCAAAGAAGGTCTTGAACAAATTAAAAGAACATATAAAAAACTCGTAAGTGAGAAAAGATTATTTTTGCCAGGACAGGTTGCAAGAGAGTTTGCTCGAAATAGAGCTAATAAATTGGCTGAATTGTTTCAGCAATTAAATAGTAAAAGAAATAGCCCTCAAAACTTACAAAAAGGGAAATATCCTTTACTCGAATCCTTACCAGAATACCAAGAGTCTATAATCATCGAACAGCAGATAGATGAACTATTAAAACAGTATAGAAAATTACTTGGAAATGTATTAGATCATGTTCATAGTTGGAGTTGGAATGATCCAGTTAGTCTCATATATAGCGAACTTTTTAGTCAAGATGTTGTCTATGATTTTAAGTATGAAGAAACTTTCATGAGAGGCGATCTAAAGAGGAGGCAGATTCATAAATTACCACCAGGATACAAAGATTCTGGCAAAGATGACGATGGTATTGGAGATCTTCTTATATGGCATACAATTCTTGAAATAGGGAAGAAACATGGCAAAAGCGTGATTTTTGTCTCAGGTGAAGAAAAATCAGATTGGTGGCACAAAATTGATAAACAAACTCTTTATCCGCGATATGAACTAGTGGACGAGTTCCGAAGAAATTCTGATGAACAGTCTTTCCACATTATTCCTTTTTCCCGATTCTTAAGCCTTTATGGTGCTAGTGATAGTACTGTAGAAGAAGTTCGTGAGGAAGAGAGTAGATTAAGTATAGAATTTACTCTGATTGGCGAGTTTATGCATAAATGGCAGACTCTTGAACAAAGTTTGCTTTCAATATATCGCTTAGTAAAACCCAGCACTCCAATCAGATGGATAGGAGTTAGACATATTACTAGAGAATTGTTCCATCTAAATCTTTTAGATGAAAGCTTCGTAGCAGATATAGAAGATTTATCTCAGATTAGAAATGCTTTTGTCCATGATAGAAGCATTATAGAAGTACAGTCAGAATCTGAAATTAAAAATGAAATTTTTAGGCTAGACAAGATTATTGATATGGTCGGTCAAATATCAATTGATGTCTATGATGACAAATAGTTGATCGCATTTTTTGTGGGTGATTGGGCGATCGTGTTTTGGGGAAGGGGATGATTTGGCGATCGTGTTTTTGGTGATTGGTTTGGCGATCGTGTTTTGGGTAGAGGGATGATTTGGCGATCGCTTTTTGGGTGAGTAGTTGGGCAATCGCGTGTTTGGGTGGTTGGGCGATCGTGTGTTGGGTGAGTGATTAGGCGATCATGTTTTGGTGGGTGATTGGGCGATCTCGTTTTTGGTGATTGGTTTGGCGATCGTGTTTAGTAAAGCTCAAGACAGTCTATATTTGAAGTATCTTCCAACTCCTGAATCACCTCACCTCCAGCCCTTAATATTTGTTCGACCTGACTCGTTGGCACATTTCCACAACGCAACCAAATCACCTTTGGAGGCGAACCATACAAACGACTTCTCTCAGCAAAATCAGCATCTTGAGTCACGATATAAAAGTTATTGAGTTTAGCGAACTCCCATATCTCAGTATCAGTTTTATCAGCTAAATCATGAAACTGAACATGGCTACAATCAGGAAAAAGATCGGCTAGTCTCCCTACCAACTTACGACTCAAATTTTGATCGAAAAGCAATCTCACGCAGCACCCACAACAGCCATCAATCTATGTTCTCTATCCGCAGCAAACTCTAAACAAGCTCTAATATCCTGCTCTGTCAATTCTGGAAAATCATCTAAAATTTCTGCATTAGACATTCCCGATGCTAACCATCCTAAAACATCATACACAGTAATACGCATCCGTCTAATGCAAGGCTTTCCACCACGCTTATCTGGCTCAATTGTGATGATGTTGCGATAGTTCATATTTACTTACAATCACGTTCCTAAAGTTTAGCACAAGAGATATTTTAGATGAGTGATTGGGCGATCGCGTTTTTGTGAGTGATTGGGTGATCGTGTTTTGTAGTGGTTGGGCGATCGCCTTGATACAAATTTATGTCAGAGTTGTATGTACACTTGTACACACTATAATTAGATGAAGTACCAATGGGACAAAAACAAAGCCGCATCAAACCTTCAAAAACATGGCATTGAGTTCGCCGACGCAGTATCCGTATTTTCAGACGATCTTGCCATCACAATTCCAGATAACAGATTTGCTGAAGATCGATTCGTCACTATTGGCATGGATGCCTTTGGCAGAATCTTAGTCGTTGTTTTCACATGGCGAGGTGAATACATCCGTTTGATTTCAGCACGATTAGCAGAGCGCCGAGAACGTAAACAATATGAAGAGGATTAAAAAATGGAAACAGAATATGACTTCAGCAAAGGCAAACGTGGTGCGATCGAGCCAGTCGCTAAAGGTAAAACTCGTATTACAATTCGGCTAGACGATGACATTTTAGAATGGTTTCGCTCAGAAGCTAACAACAAAGGCGGCGATAATTATCAGACATCCATCAATGAAGCCTTACGTCAACATATCCATCAACAATCACAAGAACCGCTAGAAAGTATATTGCGTAGAGTATTGCGCGAAGAACTCTCTCAAAGTCAATCCAATTAAAATCTTGCTTGTGAGTAGTTGGGCGATCGCGTTTTTAGTGAGGGGTGATTGGGCGATCGCCTTTAAGGGAAAAACTTGTAAATATCCTTACGGTGCAAAAATCTTACAAAGATTAATTCATTTCCCAAAACTTCTATCCCTACCCTGTAATCACCTAAACGAATGAGATAAAAACTATCATATCCCTGCATCTTTTTTAAATTATTGATTTCCCCCAAAGATTCAGCTTGCTTACAGGTCAAAATTATTTGCTTCAACCTTGCCAAAAGACTACGATCCTTGACTAACTTCAAGTCCTTTTCAAACCTAGACTCAAACCTAACATTCATGCAATCTCACCATCTAGAAGCGTAAAGATATTCTCTTCAGGCACAAACTCATTTTTCCTACCCTCAGCGATCGCATTCCCTAAACCAACCTCTTCTAAAGCATCTTGAAATATTTCCGCAAAAAGCTCCTTTCTAGTCTTAATCAAATCAATTAAGATTTCAGTGAGCATTTCTCTTGTCTTCTCATCGTTAAGGAGTATTTGCATATTTAAACTCTCATTCATAAACCAAGTCTATATAATTCTAGCTTAATAACATCAAACAGCTTTTGGCGATCGCGTTTTGGTTTAGTGATTAGGTGATTGCGTTGCACTTTTTGGTTAGTGGTTGGGCGATCGCGTTGATGATTAATGATTATTGCCAAAAAGGATTTAAAAAAGTTGAATGTTGCAACATTTGTGGTAACATCAAGCCAGAAGATGATTAAACATAATCTACTTGAGAAAATAGCCATGCTTCTAAATGTCAAAAAAAGAGGAAACTCCCTAAGCGTTATCATTCCAAAAGAAATGGCAGTCAGCATGAATGTTGATGATGGCGATAGCCTTTTTGCCACGAAAACTCCCTCTGGATATGAGATTTCAGCATACGATCCTGATTTCGCAAAAAAGATGGAAGTAGCTCGACGGGGAATGAAGAAATATCACAATGCATTGATTGAGTTGGCTAAATGATCGAACCTTATTGGCTTGAAACTCATGACGTTTGCGCTATACATAATGAAATTATCGCAGAGTCGGGTGGCACTGCGGGAATTTTGAATGAAGGTGCTTTGGAATCAACTTTATTCAAGCCCAGAAATATCTATCATTACGAAGAAGATGTAACTTTATACAAACTAGCCGCATCTTACGGCTATGGGCTAGTAAAAAATCATTGTTTTGTTGATGGTAATAAGAGAATTGCCCTGATCGCTGTTTATACATTCTTAGCAATTAATGGAATTGAACTTATAGCATCAGAGACTGATGCAGCAATCTTTTTTCTAGAATTAGCCGCAAGTTTTGGAAAACAAGAAGAAGATATGAATAGACTAGTAAATTGGCTGCAAATTAATAGCGAACCTATTAACGATTAGTGTGATCGTTTTGTCCTGCTACTCTGGAATCTGACTTTAGCTTGTTTTCGTCGAGCTTTCATCAAGGTAACCGCCGCATCTGGCAAATAATACATACACTGCTTTAATCTCGCTAAATCAATGCAATAGCAATAGTTATGCCAATACTATTCTAAGATTTGTTTAATTACAGAATATTGGAGTTATTTGTGTCTGAATCTCTATTCGATCAGGCAAGCGAACGTCTTGCCGATGCGATCGCCCATGTGCGTATTTCTGAAGATGCGATCGAGCGACTAAAATCACCAAAAGCTAGCTTACAAGTATCCATTCCTGTCCGTATGGATAATGGAAGTTTAAAAGTTTTTCAGGGCTATCGAGTGCGCTACAACGATTTGCGGGGACCTACTAAAGGAGGAATTCGCTTCCATCCAAATGTAAATATGGATGAAGTCAAGTCTCTAGCATTTTGGATGACCTTTAAGTGTGCGGCGGTGAATTTGCCCTTTGGTGGGGCAAAAGGTGGAGTAGCCGTCGATCCAAAGCAATTATCAAAATTTGAACTAGAACGTCTCAGTCGTGGATATATTGATGCGATCGCCGATTTTATGGGGGTAGATGTCGATATTCCTGCACCAGATGTGCAGACTAACCAGACAATTATGGGATGGATGGTTGATGAGTACAGCATTATTCAGCGTCGGCTCTGTCCTGCGGCAATTACAGGCAAACCAATATCGATGGGTGGAAGTCTTGGACGCGACACAGCAACAGGGTTGGGAGCATTTTTTGCGATCGAGACGTTGCTACCATTGCTAAAGATGCAGCGCGAACAGACGACTGTAGCAGTACAGGGATTTGGGAATGTGGGTGCGGCGATCGCCGATCTACTGAGCAAAGCTGGCTACAGGGTAGTTGCAGTTAGTGATTCTAAGGGTGGGATCTATGCCAAGCAAGGTCTAGATGTGCCAAGTATTATTCGCTATAAAAATTCAACGCGCAATTTTCAGGCGGTGTATTGTCAGGATTCAGTTTGCAATATTGTCGAACATGAAACAATTACGAATGAGGATTTACTCAAGCTGGATGTCGATATTTTGATTCCTGCGGCGCTTGAAAATCAAATTACCGAAGGTAATGCCCATGAGATCCGTGCTAAATACATTTTTGAGATTGCGAATGGGCCAGTAACTCCTGCTGCGGATAAGATCTTAGAGAAAATGGGGATTGTGGTTTTTCCTGATATTCTCGTTAACGCTGGTGGCGTTACTGTTAGCTATTTTGAATGGGTGCAGAACCGTAGCGGATTATATTGGACTATTGAAGAGGTCAACGATCGCCTCAAGCAAAGTATGGTTGCTGAAACGTTGAGAATTTGGGCGATCGCTCAGCAAAAGCAAATTTCGATGCGAACTGCGGCTTATGTCCATGCGCTGACAAGGCTGAGTGAAGCGATCGAGGCTAAAGGTACAAGCGATTACTACGTCCAGTAATGTGCTAACTCTCATTTTTGGGTTTTACAGGCTGTAGTTTCTAAAACAGACTTAAAAAGTAATCAATGATAGATTAAAAAATAATTTGCAAGTGACGCGATCGCATCCTGACATCAGTGTTAGTAGAATAGGCTCCTATCCAGAGAAGACATCCTTATGTATCGATTTCAGGTAAAAGCATCCACCCAAAATGGAGAAATGATTGGTATCGTCGGTTCAATTCCTCAGTTGGGATTGTGGGACATCAAAAAATATCTGCCTCTACATACATCTGGCGATCGCTATCCATTTTGGTGGATAGATCTTGAAATCGATCCTTTAATACTGCCCGATCCTAGGGATAAAATTGAATATAAATATTTGCGTATTACAGCTAATGGTAAAGTGCAATGGGAATCTGACAAAGGCTCAAATCGATGGGTTCCCATTGAATCAGAACATATATCTTCTAAAAATTCGAGGCTAATTATTGATGATAATGCCTTTGGGAGTATATCTGCCTTTCCCTATGGATATATAGAAAACCCGATCGCTGTCCCAGTAACCAATCAATACGAAAATCTCAAAGTATTAGTTCTCGGCAGTTCCGTCGCAATGGGCTGTAGTGCTTGGTTGCTCCAAGGTTGGGCAAGTCAGCTTGGGCAAACATTGCAAGAAAAGTATGGACATCAATTGGTAAATCGATCGCAGTTGGGAGCAAATGTTAATAGTACAATTGCCCGATTCAATTCAGTGGTTATTCCTGAAAGTCCAGACATAGTAATTATTGCTCTTTCGCTAGGGAATGAAGGATTAGCCTATTGTCTTCCCTATGAACGTCGTGCAGTTCAACAGCGCTTTGAAAGTGGGTTAATGCAACTGATCAAAATGACTCAAGATTTGGGAGCAATTCCCGTAATTGGTGGGTTATACCCTCATGGAGACTATAATTTTGAGCATAACTGGCTCTTGCGCGATACGCATCAGAGACTATTGCGTTGGGGAGTTCCCGTTCTCAATTGGCTAGATGCCTTGGATAATGGATATGGAGGTTGGAAATCGGGAATATCTTTAGATGTAGCTCACCCTAATACCGCAGGGCATCAGCTGATGTTTGAAGAGATCGATCTTGATATCTTTCAAAGCGATCGCGCTCGACGAACAACATCTCACATGGCTTCTGGGAAAAGTGCAAGCACAGAAGAAATTTCTATTTATGAGGATAAATATGGATTTAAAGTATTTGCTAGCCCTAAGGCTCAGACTTTACGAGTTATCAATAATTCAGAATATTCCTATAACATCACCCCCACTTGGAAGGAGTTACAAGCAGCTTTACAGCGTAAAGCTGAATTAACTTTTGGAACTTATATTGCTAAAAATGATGAACTTGGGACATTACCGTTAATGACAGTTGGGGTTAATGGAGCGATTGAGAATACCGTTACAATTCCTATTGGTGTTGATTTAAAATACTGCTCAGCGCTTAAGTTCTTCTCGCCACAAAATTCTGAAATTCTTTACTATGACGGTTACTTAGGTATTCTTAAGGAAGGTGATCGTACGATACGGATCATCAATGAATCAAACGAAGAATATAATATCCATCCTATGTGGAAAGAAATTCGGTCGAGTTTAACTGCTATGCCTACGGGGGTATATGTCGATACAGCGAATCCTGAAGCACCCTTTAGGACAATGATGATTGGCGATCGCGGTCTTGAGAGTCGAGTCAAAGCACCGCTAAAATCAACGATGATTCTCAAATATAAGTGTAAATTGTCAGATATCAAGCGCATTGCTATTTTGCCATTAGGCGATCGTTGCGCGGTAAGAATGCTTCTCTACAAAATGGAATACGATGGACCTGCATTTCCCTTTGACTTAACAAGATCTACCAATCTAGGTGATGTTGCTGATATTGTTGCTAATGATTTCAGAGATATGTGGAATCCTGCATATCTTCACTACAACGCTGAAGAAAAGAGGATTTATCATTCTAAATGGTCAGGACTTTCATTTGCTCACGAAGTTGAGGATTTTGACGATCCAATTAATAACATGCTTCCTATATATGAGAGAATGCAGACTCGTTACGCAGCACGTTCTAAGAGATTTTTATATACAGTCGAACATACTGATGAAATTCTTTTTGTCCGTACTGGTGGAACTAACCGTGACTATGTAATCGATCTCATGCAGAAACTCAAGTCTAAATGTAAAGAGAAGCCATTTCGAGTTCTACTAATTGCTAAGCAATCCTCTAAAGAATTTATTGATATTCCAAACTTCATCCATTACGATTTGAATTTTAGTCCAGATTGGATGTATGACAGCCTAGACTATTGGATGGAGAGTACTAGAGCAATGCAGGAGATTCTAGAATCTCTGGGCATTTCCAGTCAAAATCTCTTTTGGTGTCCACCTAATCCTTAAAATCTCAAAACAAGAGGCAGTGCAAAGCACTGCCTCTTGTTTTGAGATTTTGACGTTCTTTGAATTAGCAGATCGTTAAATCCCTAATTATTCACTGTACAGCGGTTTTCATTTTGCCGTAGGCAAAATGAAAACAAAAAAACATACTGCGATTATTTTTTGTTTTTAAATGAGTACGCACTCATTTGAAAACCCTTATAGTGCAAGATCTTGCACATCAAGTATATCGCTATATAGTAATATGCCATAATTAGGCTATCATTAATTAAAATAGTAAAAGTTTTTCTTCATACATCATGAATTTCAATTCTTCTGCCCTAATTCAAGTTGCCGATTATTTTAAGGTTTTATCTGAACTTAGCCGATTACAAGTATTGTGTTCGCTAAAGTCAGGCTCGAAGAATGTTACTGAAATTATGGAAGAGACTGGATTGGGACAAGCCAATGTCTCAAAGCACCTAAAGATTTTAGCTCAGTCGGGGATTGTATCAAGGACTCCTCAAGGAGTTAGCGTGTATTACGAGATTGTCGAGCCTTTTATTTTTGATCTATGCGAGTTGGTAAGCGATCGCCTCTCTATTCGATTGCAAGAACAGTCACAGCAACTAAAACAACTGGAAGGATTGCGGGGATCTGAACCTATCAAGGCTAGCCAGAAAAACTCTAAAGCCAAAGCTAAAAGCTACGCTTAAAGCAGATTATGATTGAAACCGAATACAACCGCTAAGATTTATTGTGTATTTGTCCATTGAGTTGGTAACTCATTGCATTTATAAACTTCCAATGGCTGTTCGTAGGAAGCAATAGCAAGCTTGCAGGTCGATACAAGCGTTTCATATTTTCTGAGTGTGCTCCAAGTATGGGCTTTTTGTAGGCGATCGCTAAAGTTTTTGTAATATTCGTAATTGTTTTTGATTTCCAATAAAAGTAGAAAGCTAAAATCAAAAGAATCCAGAAGTATCAAAGCAATTGATTGTTGCCTGACATATAGCAATCCTAAATCATTTGTGAGAAAGTCAAGGGGGCTTCCCCCCCTTGTTATAGGCTTTTATTTCTCATGACTCATTTAGGATTGATATATACTTAGATAGTTATAGATAACTAAGGCTATGAGTCTTTATTGTAGAATCCGTCAAAATTTAGATTGGATTGATGACTATCTACCCATCGTAATCTCTATTTATGCGTCTACACTACAAGCAATAAGCCTTATGAGTCAGGCACAAGCCGATTGCGTATTAGCCTTGGATGGGGAAATATTAGTTGGACTATTTACCGAACAAGATATTGTTCGACTTACTGATGCAAAGGCAAATTTCGGAAAATTGAAAATTGCTGATGTTATGCAAAGAAATCCTGTTACCATTGCGCGATCGCAATGTCACAGTACTAATCAAGTCTTAGCATTTTTTAAAAAGCATCAGATTCGCTATTTACCTGTATTAAATGATGATGAATATCCAATTGGTTTAATTACTGCTGAGAACCTAATAAATGCTATTACTATAGAATCAGTTCATGTAGAAGCAGCTTTGCAAATAGCTGAAGTAAGCTCTAAATCGATCCCTGAAGGGGTAGCTGCCCAGCAAGTGGATGGGGCGATAACCACTTTTAACATTCAAGCAGAAGAAACTTTAGGGTTGACAGCCGATCAAATGGTTGGGCGAGAATCGATCGATTCAATATTTAGACAGAGAACTAGAGAACTGTATCAAGCAGAACAAAGATTTGAATTTGCTCTACAAAATGCACCCGTAGTAATCTTCAATCAAGATAGGGATTTACGCTATACATGGATTTATAATCCAGCACTAGGGTACAAAGCAAATGAGGTAATTGGAAAACTGGACAGCGATATCATGCCATTGCCAGAAACTGCCAGACAACTCACTGAAATTAAGAGCCGAGTATTAGTCTCAGGAATTCGAGAAAGGCATGAGGTTTATGTCCCAACAGGGTCATCATCTCAATATTATGATTTAACAGTAGAGCCTCTATTGGACGAAGTTGGAGAGATTATCGGGGTTGCTTGTGCAGCGCTAGACATTACCAATATTAAACAAGCTCAAATCAATCTTCAGGAAAACCAATATTTCACTCAACTTATAGTCGATATCTCTCCTGATATCATTTACATCTATGACTTACAAAAGCAACGTAATATTTACGTTAACAATGCCATAGCTTCACTAGGATATTCTGCCTCAGAGCTCCAAATTATGGGAGAGGATCTATTCCTGACGATTATTCATCCAGATGATTTAATGAGAGTGTTGGAGGCGCAGAAGCAATTTGATACAGCCAAAGATAACGATGTTTTTGAAATAGAATATCGAGTGAGACAGTCTGATGGTAAATGGCGATGGTTTTATGGTCGAGATTCTGTATTTACTCGTGATGAAAATGGAAAAGTAACACAAATAGTTGGTAACGCTCAAGATATTACTAAGCGTAAACTTGTCGAAGAACAGATTAAAGAAATTGAATCGCAACAGAAGGCTATCTTAGAACATCTACCTGTAGGGGTAGTTATTTCATCGGGAATTGAGCAAAAAATGCTCTATCAAAATCCGCGATTCATTCAATTGTTTGAATACTCAATCGCTGATTTCCCAACTATAAAACAGTGGTGGGTGCTTGCATATCCCGATCCTATATATCGTGAATGGGTTGCAAATGAATGGAATCTACGGATAGCTAAGGCAATTGACGAGCAAAAAGATATTGAACCAATGGAAGTAAGCATTACCACCAAAAAGGGTGATGTGAAGTATATCCGCATTTATGCCACGATCATTGGTGAATTAAACTTTGTTACCTTTGTCGATCTTAGCAATCTGAAAAAAACGGCGATCGCGTTACAAGAAAGCGAACATCATCTCCAAACAATCGTCAGTCAAAGCTCCGATGGAATTATTATTCTCAATCAGCAAGGCAGGATCGTTTTTGCAAATCCTGCCGCAGAGAAAATATTTAACCTTCATATTGGTGAGCTTAAGAATGTAGAGCTAGGCATCCCAATTACTATAGATAGATCCTTTGAAATGGATTTCTTAACAAGTTTAGGACAAGTTAGAACAGCCGAAGTATTAGTTACTAAAATTGAATGGGATAATCAACCATCATATTTGACTTCTATTCGTGACATTACCGATCGCAAACAAGTAGAAGAGCATCTATTGCTAGCTAATACTGAACTAATCCGTGCTACTCGTTTAAAGGATGAGTTTCTCGCGAATATGAGTCATGAACTCAGAACTCCTCTCAATGCCATCTTAGGCATGTCAGAAAGTTTGCAGGAAGAAATTTTAGGAGCATTAAACGATCGCCAGAAATCGGCGATCGCTACAATCGAAAGTAGTGGAGAACACCTTTTGGCGTTAATCAATGACATCCTCGATTTAGCTAAGATAGAATCTGGTAAACTAGAGTTACATCTGGAAGAGTGTTCTGTTCAGGCGATCTGCAATGATAGCCTTACCTTTGTAAGACAGATTGCGCTCAAGAAAAATATTGGATTGATTACACAAATTCCTAGCGCTACTATCTATATCAATGTAGATATACTTCGCATTCGTCAGGCACTAATTAACCTGCTGACCAACGCTGTCAAATTTACTCCAGAAGGTGGCAATATAACCTTGGATGTGAAAATTAAGAGTATTGAAAATTCAGATGCTGTGACTGATAAATACATCGACCTATCAGTGATCGATACTGGCATTGGTATCGATCAGCAAGATATCAGCAAACTTTTTCATACTTTTGTACAGATTGACAGCGCACTTAATCGTAAATATGCAGGTACTGGTTTGGGCTTATCTCTAGTAAAACGCATTGCTGAGATACATAACGGCAGTGTCTTATTAGAAAGTAAAGTGAATGAGGGTAGTAAATTTACAATTAGGCTGCCCTATCAACAGCAAGATGGATTTGGTCCTCATCTTGAAGAGCTTTCTTTACTTATATCAACGCCATTTACATCAGAGATACCTATCTCGATATCTCCATTAATTCTCATTGTTGATGATAATGATGCAAATCTAGCAACTACATGGAGCTATCTTGAAAGTCGAGGATATCGTCTGTCTGCGGCAAAAGATGGATTAGAGGCTGTCAAGGCCGCAAATATAGAAAATCCCGATCTGATTTTAATGGATATTCAAATGCCAAAGATGGATGGATTAGCAGCAATTAAAGCCATTCGATCTAATCCAGAGTTAGTATCTATTCCGATTATTGCTCTAACAGCTTTGGCGATGTCAGGCGATCGCGAAAAATGTTTAGAAGTTGGAGCTAATGAATATCTGACCAAGCCTGTAAAGTTAAAAAACTTATTCTTAACTATTCAAAAGCTTTTAAAACATTAACCAGAAGAGAGTTGCAGCGCAAAGCGCCGCAACTCTCTTCTGGTTTTTACTTGACCATGAATTGAACCATGAACTTAGATAATTTGTCTAAATTTAAGTAAGTTCAGCAAGTTCGACGAAAAATGTAAATTATGAAATTATCAACTGTCGCTCTACTATTGGTCACCGTAGTCGGGACTGTATCTTTTAATTTGACCTCGGCAACGGCGGGGGAATTAAACATGCGCTCGACCAATCAACGAAATAATAATATTTCCATAGGAGGCGACAAGGGACAGGTAAACAATCCCCAACACAATAAAGAGCGTCGTATTGCTGAACTAAGAGCCAATCAATTAAGAGCGCGAGAACAGCAACTTATAGCCGAAAAAAGACTGCGCGAACAGCAGCAACGTATTGTCGAACAAGGATTTCGTGAATTGCGATCGCACTCTTAATAACTGATGTTACTTGGAAGTCTGTAAAGCCCTCACCCCTCACCCGCAGGAGAGGAGAATATGAAAATAATATAGGTTTTGCTCCACTTCTTCTGCGGGTGAAGGCGTTTATGGAAGACTGTCCGAAGGACAGTCTTCCATAAACTATGTTCAGTTGTAAGAAAATTAGGTGAGGCGATCGCTGTTTTGTGAATGTAAAAAGTTTATCTGATAACCTGCTGATGGCAGTTTATCAGATAAACTTTTGATAGTGAAGTTATTCCATTTGGTGATTTTTGGTGTCCCAAATAGTAAACTGCAATAATTTGATTGAGTTTAAGGCAAAAGTAAAAGATGGAAAACGGTTTGTACAAGGCTGATTTTTATCGGTGGACGGTAGAGCAGTCTGAGCTATTGCGATCGATTGAATTTGAAGGGCTTGACGCAAAAAATCTAGCTGAAGAAATTTCATCCCTAGGGAGGCATGAAAGGCGGGAGCTAAGAAATCACTTTAATGTTTTAATTGGTCATTTGCTGAAATGGTATTTACTTCCAAAAGAACATAGTAAACTTTGGCAAGTGACAATTGACAGTGAACGCCGAGAAATTCACTGGATTTTGAGAGATAGCCCTAGCCTTAAAGATCAGCTTAAAGAAATAATTACAGATAGTTATGAGGCGGCTGTGTATCTAGTAATTCTTGAGACTTCCATCGATCCTAAGGAGTTGCCTAAAGATTGCCCCTATACAGTTGAGGAAATTTTGGATTTAAAGTTCCCTTCTAATATTGATGAGGAATTTGAGTAAGGGACGCGCAGTAAAATAACGATTTAGATTTTTGGTGGCGTGGCGGAGCCACGCCACCAAAAATCTAAATCGCAGAGATCTAAGTTTATAGGAAATTACCACATGTCTTTTTTTAATCTAAAACGTTTCGGATTAAAACGTTTTAATCTAAAACACATTTATACTGCCGCCTTAGTTTATTTTGTATTATCAGTATCTCAAGTTAATGCTGAAGAGAAAAAAGTAAAGGATTGTCTTACAGAGTGCAAACCACGTTTTGGAATTGTCTCAGCATTTGGTCAAGAAGCCGATATTTTACTGGCGGAGACAACCAACAAGCATCAATACAAAATTAACGGAAATATCTTCACTACTGGCGATCTAAAAGGCAACCCAGTCGTCATTGTTCTGACTGGAGTGAGTGTTGAGAATGCCGCTATGCTGACTCAATTATTAATCGATCGCTTCAACGTACATCATCTTTTATTGAGCGGGATTGCGGGTGGAGTAAATCCAAAATATAACATTGGTGATGTAGTTGTACCTAGTAAATGGGCATCTCCACTTGAGGTCTATTGGAGTAATAATAGTCAAATTCCATCACCTTGTGGAAAGCTAGGAGACTTGCTTTGTCTGGGGTTACAACTATCGCAATTCACAAATAATGTCAATTCTGACTATCAAGTTGCCAACAGAGGCACGGGGTTGTTTATGCGAGATACTTTTATTCGGAATAATTCTAACTTCCCTGATGGGGAATTTAAGTTTGACTATCAAGTTGACCGAGAAATGTTTGAAGTTGCTAAGAGTGTAAATCCAATCTTAGCTAAATGCGGTCCCAAGAATCCTAAACTATGTGTATCGAATCAGCCACAAATAAGGTTTGGAGATAGAGGTGCGTCAGGAACTGTGTTTCTTGCTAATGCTAACTACAGAAGCTATTTATTCCAGACTATTGGAGCCGTATCCTTTGATATGGAAACAACTGCTTTTGCCCATGTTGCCTATGCTAATGAAATCCCCTTCATTGCATTCCGTAGTCTGTCGGATCTAGCAGGGGGTAATGATTCCCAAGATGTTGGTGCGTTTTTTGGTAGTGGTTTAGCCGAAAGTAACGAGTCTAAATTCACCCTAAGTTTTTTGGAGGCTTGGGCAAAGCGGCATCCTAATGGAAGTAAATAAGTTTCTTCTTAGGTAGCTAGAGGATTATCACTAATAGCAAAAATACGATCGCTGCGGCGTAGGACTGGAAGATAAAACCGCCTATATTAATTTCTGTCATTGCCTTGCTCCTAATTTCTCAATTCTTGATGTAATTAGTATCGTGGTTTTATAAGGTTTAGGTAGTGATATAGACCCTTGTTGATAGGTGAATAATTCACCATTTTTATGTGATTTTGATCGCTTCGATTTCCTGTTGCCAAGCTTTGCACTCAAAACCTAACCAAAAAAATTTTTAAAAGCGTTGCGAAGAAGAAGCTCTTTTAAAATTTTTCTTGGTTGGGTTGATTGGCGATCAACGATCATCTGCTCGGCGCAGGTGATGGCGCTGCCATTACCGAAGAGTCTCTGATTACTCTAGTCGGAAAAGTCTCCTGTACTGAGAATCTCTTGTTTGAAATGGCAACTTAAGTTATTCATGCTAAAAGTGTGATTAAAGATATCGTTGAGCATTAGTAGGTCTAGATATGCTTAATTCGGCGGAAATGATTGATATAAATCAAGAAGATATTCCTGTAACCGCGATCATCACCCATATTGTCCGCAAAGGTCGGGAACAGGGATATGAAGAATGGTTTCATGGTATTGCTGCTGCCGCTAGTATGTTTCGTGGACATCAAGGAGTAAGTGCCATTTGTCCTCAAGATCGGATTCATCCTGAGTATGTGGTAATTCTAAAGTTTGATCAGTATCGCAACCTTAAAAACTGGCTAGAGTCGGACATAAGAAAGGAATGGATCGAGCGGCTACAACCTTTGATCGAAAAACCTGAAAACATTAAAACCCTGACTGGGTTGGAGACTTGGTTTGCTTTGCCTAATCAAAAAACTCCGCCACCTCGTTACAAAATGGCGATCGTCACTTGGTTAGCTGTATTTTCAGTACTTTCTATTGTTAGCCCTTTACTTGCTCCCATTCTCACCAAACTACCTCACATTCTTGTTCAACTCATTACCACAGGAATAGTCGTTCTTATCCTCACTTATCTAGTTATGCCTCAACTGACAAAGCTGCTCAAGGGATGGCTTTTTTCTAAAAGATAAAGAGGGGCTTCGACTTCGCTCAGCCGACATAGACTGTTAGCTGAGCGAAGTCGAAGCCTCTTTATCTTTTCCATAAATGGATTAGGATCGCTATAGCTTCTGATAAAGTTAGCCAAACTCCTGCACAAATTAAAACGACCGATGCAAAATCTCGAACAAATCCTCGCCCAAGAACTATCGCTTCGCCTCGAACAGGTAAAAAGTGCCCTAGAGCTATTAGCCGAAGGAGCGACAGTACCCTTTGTGGCGAGATATCGCAAAGAGCGCACGGGGGAAATGAACGAGATTCAGTTACGAGAACTGCAAGATCGGCATAGCTACTTAACTGAATTGAGGGAACGTCAAGCCACAATCATTCAAGCGATCGCGGAACAAGGAAAACTCACCGAATCCCTCAAAGCAAAAATTGAGGCTTGTCTGCAAAAGACTGAACTCGAAGATTTATATTTGCCCTATCGTCCCAAGCGGCGAACTAGAGCGGCGATCGCTAGGGAAAAAGGACTCGAACCCCTAGCCGAAGCAATCAAGGCAAGCAACCGCCCAAATATTAACACCGTATCCCTTGAGCCAGAAGCCGCCAAATATTTATCAGAGCAAGTAAAAACTGTCGAAGAAGCTCTCAAAGGAGCATCGGATATCCTTGCGGAAGAAGTAGCCGAAAAAGCCGAGTATCGTGCATATGTTCGTGACTACCTAATGCATTCAGGGCTATTTATCTCCAAAATCAAAGATACCCATGCAGTTGGTACAACTAAATTTGAGATGTACCGCGATTATCAAGCCAAAGTGAAAGCGATCGCCCCCCATAATCTCCTTGCTCTATTGCGTGGTGAAGGCGAAAAAATTCTCAGCCTCAGTCTTGATTTTGACGAGGAGCATCTCTTGACCTATTTGGAGGCGCAACAGATCAAGGCGAAAAGCCCAGCTATCAGGCAGTTTTATCAAGATATGCTCAAAGATGCCTTTAATCGCCTCATGAAAGCCTCAGCGATCGCTGCCGTAATTGCTGATAAGAAAGCATGGGCCGATGGAGAATCGATTAAAACCTTTGAAGCCAACTTGAGAGATCTCTTACTTGCATCACCCGCAGGCATGAAACCAACCCTCGCGATCGAC
>CAIJEA010000236.1 GCA_903819605.1 uncultured cyanobacterium
CCCTTTTTAAGGGGGGCTGGGGGGGATCAACCATGCTAAACGAAGCAAATTTTCTTCCATCTCTCCTCCAAAAAACAACCATATATCAACAATATAAGACTGTAGAAATTAATGTGGTAGCTACGTTGCAGGTTATAGATCCCCCCCAGCCCCCCTTTTTAAGGGGGGAGAAGATTGAAGCCTTAAAAAAAGGGAGAAGAGTTTTAGGGGGAGACAATTATGCTAAATGAAACTGATTTTCATCTTCCCTATAATCCTGCTCTAATTCCTAGAGCAAAAGAACTGCGAAAAAACATGACACCCGCCGAAAGAAAATTTTGGCATCAATATTTAAGAACATTCAAGTTCAAAGTTTATCGACAAAGACCGATTGATCACTTCATTGCTGATTTCTATTGTCCCAGCCTCAAACTAGTTATTGAAGTCGATGGCGAGGGACATTATACCTATGAAGGCAAAGACTATGATCGAGAGAGAACTCAACGATTAGAAGGTCATGGGATCAAGGTAATTCGATTTACTAATCAGCAGATTTTAGAAGATTTTGAGATTGTTTGTAACCAGATAGAAATGATGATCCCCCCCAGCCCCCCTTAAAAAGGGGAGAATTTTCTTCTTCCCCCTTTTTAAGGGGGATTGAGGGGGATCTAAACCTTAAAAGGCTGGGAGAATTGAATTTTTCCGTTTAAGGGAGATTGAGATTTTTATAAATCAATAGGAGAAATAACCATGCAAGCACTTAAAGTAATGGCAAGCATCAACGAAAAAGGTCAACTTACCTTAGACTATCCCCTTGAGCTAAAGACAAATAGCCGAGTTGAAGTGATCATTCTTGTGTCTGAACCAGAAGAAACCGAAGAACCATCTAAACAAGAAATCATTGCTGACTTTCGACAAGCTTGGCACGAAGCCATGACGGGGCAAACTATTCCCGTATCGGCAATGTGGGAGCAACTAGAAAATGACTAACCAAATCAAAGTTGAAGCCTCACCGATATTTCTGAAAAATATTCGCACACTTCGCAAAAAATATCCGCGCATTCAGAATGATATGCAATCAGTCATTCAACAACTAGAGCAAGGAGAATTACTAGGCGATCGGATCTCAGGTGTTGGTTATCCTGTCTTCAAATTGAGAGTCAAAAATAGTGACATTCAAAAAGGAAAAAGTGGCGGCTATCGTCTAATTTATTATGTCAAAACAGCGACAGGAATTGTTTTACTGACCGTTTACCCAAAATCTGAACAAGCAGACATTGATGCAACTGAAATTCGCGACATCATCGACGAATATAACAATTGAAAATTTTAGGCAGCAGTTAAACTTACCTCTAGCTTGCAGTGAAAGCGATCGCGTACAGTCGCAAAATCAGAAATAGGAGTCTAAATATAACGATGTTACTTTCTGTTGATACTGCGATCGCCGAAGAAAAACTCACCAAATATCTGTTGGTGCTTCTGCCCAAAGATGACAAATCACAGTTTCTTCAGAAAGCAACATATACCCTAGAAAATTGGCAACAGTTAGAAGCCGATTTGCGATCGCAAATTTTGCCCCAACCTGCACAATTTTTAGAAAAAACAAAATATGGGGATAAATATAAAATTGAAGCAAAGCTTAAAGGTATAAATGGCATAGAGCTTGCAATTACTACCATTTGGATGATTACAAATCAGCAAACAAAATTTGTTACATTAGTTCCTAAACGTTCTAGCGATCGGGAGTAATTATTATGAAGCCTAAATATCCTTTATTCTCTGAAGTCGTTTTATTACATGATATCCCGACCCATAACTTGAAACGTGGTTCAGTCGCGACTGTTGTAGAACAATATGCTGCAACTGAACAACAGCAATATGGTTACAGCCTCGAAGGATTTAATGTTCCAAATGTGACTATTGAAGTCGATGAATCTCAAGTTACTTCTGTAGAGCAATGGCAAAAAGAGATGGAGATATTAGAAAAGCTTCATCGATTAAGTGTTGTAAAACTGGTTCATTTAGATTCTTATATTGAAAAATTATTAAGTGAAGAATCTACCGATTTGCTAAGAGTGTCTTAGTATCACTACGCCTAACTGATTTTGGCGTAATTGGTAGTTGTTTATCATGCAGACACAAGCTGAATCTAAGATTAACGCAATATCAAAAAAGATTGCTCAACTAGGTAAGAGTAACATAGTTGATATGACGACAAAAAAATCTTGAGACAAAATTCTGACGAATTTTAAGGTAAAAAAAGGATAGATCAACTCTGTAACTTAACCGTTATAGAGCCAAGCTTCATGTTTTATTGTTTAGGTGTTTTTTGTTGGATTTTCTTGTCGATCGCCTGCAAAGCCTTTTCGTGATCTTCTAAGGTGCGACTAAATACATGGCTACCGTCATATTTGGCAACAAAAAATAAATAGTCAGTTGCAGTAGGATCGAGTGTTGCTTTGAGGCTAGCTAAACCCACAGAGGCGATCGCTCCTGGGGGCAAACCTTCATTAAGATAAGTGTTATAGGGTGAAGCAGTACGTACCTGCTCTAGAGTAAGTGGACTTTCGGGAGTTTGCTTAATATTTAACCCATACTCAACCGTTGGATCGGACTCTAGGCGCATACTACGTTTGATTCGATTCCAGAAAACTCCAGCAATGACTCGCCGTTCTGAGTCAATGACTGCCTCTTTCTCAACAATACTGCTGAGCGTTACCCAGTCTTTAAGACTGATTTTGACCTTTGGTTTCCCAGACTGATTTTCTTGGTAAACAGGTAAAGCTACTTGTTCAAAGCGATCGAGCATTAAGTCTATGATCCGATCGGGTGTTGCTTCGGATGGCAATATTTGATACGTGTCAGGAAAGAGAAATCCTTCCAAACTTGGTATATCGTCAGGAAGCCAAGTGCGCCGTTTTGGACTAGTACGTTGAGCCGCCGCGATAAAATCTTTAGCAGTAAAAAAGCCCTGCTTCTCAAATAAATCCGCCATCTGTGCAACCGACCATCCCTCAGGGATGGTAACTCGAACTTCTGAAGACTTTGCCGATTGAATTTGTGCTACAACCTCTGGCAATGATTGATTAGTAGAAAAATCATAGGTACCAGAGCGTAGTGCGACGGATTCACTACTGCGAAGTGATTGCCACTGTACCCATAGGCGTAAGGCTAAACTAGAGCGAATTACGCCTGCTGACTCGAGTTCTTGGGCGATTGCTTGGGTCGGCGTTCCCTCAGATATGGTTAACCTAACTTTAGCCCCGAAATTGCTAGGTGGCGCACTTGCCCAAATCCACCAAGAACTACTGATTATTCCAGTAAATAATATAGTTAATGGTACAGAAATCCCATAAAACACCCAATTAGAACTCTTCTTCGGCATCTTCTGTGCTGAGGACATGATCTAGATATTGCTCCACATAAGGCTCAAGTGCTGCCATCTCAACAGGTGAAAGTATTTCAGGCAGTCCACCGTCTCCTACTTTGGCAATAAACATGAGCGGATCTAGGGCTGTAAATACAGAAAAAGCTTGCTCTTCATAGTAGAAGTGGGCTAGTTCTTGGAATTCACCACAATTGCCATCTTCTTCAGTGTCAATTTCAATAATATCTTCTTCAGTTGGTTCTGGTAGTTCACCTTCAACTGTCAATGTGTAAGCGGAACGCCGTAACGAGAGGTTCTGTTCTGCTAAAACTGCCTGAGCAGTTGAAAAAATTAAATCGATTTCTTCTTCGGTGACATCGACTAATTCAGTTTCTTCTTCGTCATCAGTTTCTTGCCATGCAAAGATTTGCACAGAAAAGTCAACTGGTTGCAGCAGCATATATTCTGTGCTTTCCACTTTAAATGTGGTTTCGATAGTGCAAGGCAAGCTTTTACCTGCGTCATCTGTAAGTACGATCGTCGATCCTTCCATAGATTGCTGTTTTGTATCCTATAGCACTACTAGCTCAGAGAAACCCTCTTGTATAAGGCTTTTGGCGCTTTTATGCATTATGACAGCAAAGGGGACAGTTATAGCTATCGCCACTTAAAAGAAAAGTCACGCTCTACGTGACTTTTCTTTTAAGTGGCTTGATGTTTTAGTGATAACCATTGCTGCAAGATAATTGCGGCAGCTTTGCGATCGATCATGGCTTTATTTTCTCTGGTAGAAATGCCCTGCGATCGCATCATTTCCTCAGCTTCATAGGAGGTTAAGCGCTCATCAACAAATTCTAAAATCATGCCAAGTTGTTTAGAGGCACTATGGGCAAATTTTTGAACTTGTTTGGCTTGATACCCCAGAGAACCATCCATGTTGTAGGGTAAACCCATTACCAAGGTGTCGATATTTCTTTCGACAATTAATGTTTTCAACTCAGCCATGTCTTCTTGCCATGACTTACGAATAATCGTAGTGATGCCATGTACGGAGATGCCGAGGCGATCGCATCCTGCTACACCAATCCTCTTTCTGCCGACATCTAATCCCAGTGCGGCATAGTGAGTTCTGCTCATAACTATTGGTTTTGAAATGGTTGAACTTTTTGGATTAAAGTTTGCGATCGCGCAATAATTGTCGTCCAGTCATCCTCTGCGATCGCCTCGGGCGAAAATAAATGACTAGAAATACCAACAGCGATCGCCCCAGATGCTAGATATTGATCGGCATTTTGAATGGTAATTCCACCTGTGGGTATTAGAGGAATATCTCGCAAAACAGGCTGTAAGCACTTTAGGTAATCAACCCCACCAACAACTTTAATCGGAAAGATTTTAACCGCAGAAGCTCCTGCTTGCCATGCGGTAACAATCTCTGTTGGCGTAAGCGCCCCTGCAATTACGGGAATATTATTTTCTGCAACTTTAGCGATGAGTTCAGGATTGATATGTGGCGTAAACAGAAAACTACAACCACAGGCGATCGCTCGTTCTGCGTTATCTACATCTAAGACTGTGCCTGTGCCAATTTTGCAATCAGGTAGCTCTTGCTGGAGCTTAGGAATCAATGATTCAGCGCGATCGGTATTCCAAGCGATTTCAATTAGCTTAATTCCACCTGCGGCGGCGGCAAGTGCCATTTCTCTCGCAATACTAACGTTATCTGCACGAATGACGGCGATAATGCGATGCTGTTGCAATAAATTTAGCCAAGAATTCACGTTTTTTTGCAATCAACTGCCACAGATCATGACACAAAGCTTTGTTTTTGTAACGTCAATTTCTGAGAATTAAAGATAGGTGGCGCTTTGCAATAGCAGTAGCCAGTCATGTTAGTACAAAAACAAAACCCAGAAGAGCGTTGCGGCGCGTCGCGCCG
>CAIJEA010000237.1 GCA_903819605.1 uncultured cyanobacterium
TGCCTCAGCATGGCAGGAGTTGGATTTGATTCCTGAGAATACGCCTGAGTTTGTGAAGCAAAAGAAGGAGCGTTATGAGGCTAATCAACGTGATCGCAAGTGGTGGCGCAGTCGTTCGGCTTGCAATTTGTGGACGGCGGCATTTTTTATGCCTTTGACTGAGCAGAATTTGCAATTATTGCCAACTACGGCGGCGTTGGTGCGGTTGTTGAATGAGGATCTCAATTCACCCTCTGGTAGTGGGATTGAAGTAAGAGATATTGTTGATGCTGCGAATCAGTTAGCCTCTGAGAAGGGCTTTTTTCATTGGGCTTTAGAGTTTCCTGATGTGTTTGAGAATGATGGTTTTGATTGCATTCTCGGTAATCCTCCTTGGGAGCAATTACAACTTGATCCAAGAGAATTTTTTGCTACGCGCAGTAAGGAAATTGCTGATTCTCAAAATATGTCTACTAGAAACAAGATGATTGAGCAATTAAAGATAAGTAATATCAATCTTTATCAAGAATATAAATACGAAGAATATGGTGTCAATGCTCTTCAAAAATTTATTCATTCAAGTGACCGTTTTCCGCTAACAAGTTTTGGAAGAATTAATCTTTATCCGTTATTTGCTGAGCTTTCAAGAAAACTTATTAGTCCGTTTGGAAGAGTAGGAATCATTATTCCAACTGGTATTGCAACCGATTCATTTAATCAGTATTTCTTTGCAGAATTAGTTAAAAATCAAGCAATTTCTGCATTTATAGGCTTTGAAAATGAAGAATTTATTTTCTCTGGAATCGCTAATGTAGTTCGCTTTTGTATTCTTGGGCTTAACGGCTCAAAGATTCAAGTATCTAATCCATGTTTTGCATTCTATATCAGGAATTTTAAACAACTGGAAGAAAAAAGAAGGTTTTTTGACCTTACTCAAAACGATATTAATATTTTGAATCCAAATACACTTACTTGCCCTGTATTTCGCACTATTGAAGATGCTCAATTAACCAAGCAAATCTATCAAAAAGTGCCTGTATTAGAAAATGAAAAGACAAATAAAAGTTACTGGAATACTTCATTTATGCTGATGTTTATGATGAATACAGATAGTGGTTTATTTGAAAATGTCATGAGCGATAATAGCGTTCCTTTGTATGAAGCGAAAATGTTTTGGCACTATGATCATAGATGGGGATCTTATGAGTTTGAAGGACGTACAACAGGACGAGGTTTAGCTGAGACTCCTTTAGAATGTTATAAAGATTTTGACTATAAAACTGTTCCTCAATATTGGGTTAAAAAGGAAGAAGTAGATAAGCGATTAAGTAATAGATGGAATAAAAATTGGTTAGTAGGTTTTCGTGATGTTACAAGTGCTAAGTTACTTAGAACTTGTGTTTTAAGTGTGCTTCCAAGAGTTGCTGTTGGACATAAAGCACCTCTCATATTTATAGACGATAGTCCCCAGCTTGTTTCTTGCTTTGTTGCGAATTTTAATAGTTTAGTCTTTGACTTTGTAGCGCGTCAAAAAATAGGAGGAACCTCATTGAGCTTCTTCATTGTCAAACAACTCCCCGTCCTCCCCCCTGATCGCTACAGCCAAAACGACATCAACTACATCACCCCCCGCGTCCTCGAACTCACCTACACCGCATGGGACATCAAACCCTTTGCCGACGACCTTTGGAATCCCACTCTTACTCCCCTCTCCCGTTCCCTGAGCGAAGCCGAAGGGAAAAGCGCAGGCAGTGAAGGACAAACCTCCATCCTCACCCAAGTCAGCAGCAACCAACAACTTGCTTTTTCTCTAGACATAGACATCACAGGCAAACAACAACTCGAACTCACCACCCCACCAGACCCCACCGACCAAACCCACCTCCGCCAACTCATCCTCGAACAATGGCAAGCCAACCGCGCCGCCTTCCCCAACACCACCCAGACCCCAGACAACAACCTCGAAGGCATCCCCCTTTCCCCCTTCATCTGGCACGAAACCCGCCGCGCCCAAATCCGTGCCGAACTCGATGCCTACTACGCCAAACTCTACGGCTTAACCCGTGACGAACTGCGCTACATCCTCGACCCCGCCGACATCTACGGCACAGACTTCCCCAGCGAGACATTTCGCGTCCTAAAAAACAACGAAATGAAGAAATATGGCGAATACCGCACCCAACGCCTCGTTTTAGAAGCATGGGATAAACTGGGATATTAGGATTATCTGGTAGCAAACTTACTAAGTGAGGATAAAAATCATGACTCAAGCCCTTAGCCAAGAACAAATCATCCTAGAAAAAATTGTTACACTCAACTCCTTTCAAAAACAAGAAGTACTAGACTTCATCGACTTTATCCGCAGTCGTACTCAAGTTCAACCTCAACCTAGCGTAGTCCCGCAAGAAAAAAGCACTTATCAAAAATTTGTCGAAAGTGGCTTAATTGGCTGTGTCGAAGTCGAAGAGGATTTGTCAACAACCTACAAACAAGTATTAGCCGAAGGATGGGCAAAAAAATATGATCATCGCTGATACAGGATTTTGGTTAGCCCTCCTCGACAAAAAAGATACTTATCATCATCAAGCCGAAAAAGCTCTGCAACAATATGACGAACCATTAATTACAACTTGGTGTGTTATCACTGAAACCTGCTACTTACTGCTAAACCGTAAAGGAGTCAAAGCTCAAATCAAATTTATTAATAACCTCAACCAAGGACTTTTCAGCATCTTTCCCCTTGACGATACTCACGGACTGAGGATTTCACAATTAATGACTCAATACGCAGATTTACCAATGGATCTAGCAGACGCTTCATTAGTGATTCTTGCCGAA
>CAIJEA010000238.1 GCA_903819605.1 uncultured cyanobacterium
CGCTTCGCGCCGCAACTCTCTTCTGGGTTTTGCTTTTACGCTACTGCGATATCGAGAAAAAAATAAAGCGTAAAAAGAGCATGAATGTATGTAACCACCTCAATCTCTTCATCTATTTTATCTCTTAACTGAAGTGGCAATAGCTATATTATAAAAAAGAGCCGAATAAGCTTTTAAAAGTTATTTTTAAAGTCAATCACGACTGATTTTATGATAATTTAGCGATAATTTACTGAGTTTAGAGATATTCCATTGACTACTGTTCCGCTATCACAACGCGCTATTCAAATTAAAGAATCACAAATTCGTGAAGCCTCTCGTTATTGTGAAAAGTTTGGGGCAATTAATCTTGCTCAAGGGTTACCAGATTTCCCAGCGCCAGAGGCGATTAAAGAATCGGCAAGGGCAGCGATCGCAGCGAATATAAATCAATATGCCGATAGTTGGGGCTGGGAAAACCTGCGCGTGGCGATCGCCGAAAAAATGCAACGCGATAATCAAATTACCGTCGATCCCGATACTGAAGTTACTGTTTGCTGTGGGGCAACGGAAGGATTGAATATTGCCCTCATGACTCTGATTAATCAAGGCGATCGCGTTTTAATTTTTGAGCCATTCTACGAAAACTATATTCCCAATCTTGCCACGGTGGGTGGCATTCCTGAATTTATTACTCTGCAACCACCCCAATGGGAAATCACCCAAGAAATCCTTGAACCTGCCTTTAAAACAGGAATTAAGGCAGTAATCATCAATAGTCCTGCCAATCCTACGGGCAAAGTTTGGACAAGGACAGAACTAGAACTAATTGCTAAACTCTGCCAGCAGTATGATGTCTATGCCATCACTGATGAAATTTACGAATACATCATTTATGAAGGTGAGCATATTAGTCTAATGAGCATTGAGGGAATGCGCGATCGCACCATTGTCGTGAATGGCTTCTCGAAAACCTTTTGCATTACAGGCTGGCGCTTAGGCTACACGGTGGCAAATCCCGAACTAACGGCAGCAATGCGACGAATTCATGACTTTATTACAATTTGCGCTCCTGCTCCTTTGCAACATGCAGCTCTAACGGCGATGGAATTTGGACGCGAATATTTCACAAAGTTGGCGTTAGATTACAAACGTAAGCGCGATATGCTTTTTCCTGCGTTGGTGAAAATCGGGCTAACACCTGTACTGCCCAGAGGTGCATATTACATCTGGACTGATAGCTCGGCGATCGCGCCCGATGCCAATAGTGCAGCATTTCGACTTGCTAAAGAAGCGCTGGTTGCAGCAGTACCTGGCAGTTGTTTTAGTCATCCTGAGCGTGACAATGTAAAAGGCTTACGTTTTTGTTTTGCAAAGAAAGACAGCACAATTGAAGCTGCGGTCGAAAATTTGCTTAAACTCAAATTATAAACATTTAATATTCCCTGAATTTTGACAATATTTTGGGAATTATTTGTCTAAGCACCTATTTAGGAATTAGTTTGGATTTTCCTACGCTCTAAAAAAGAGAATGGGCAAATATCTTAGAGAATTTACTCTCAGCACCCAATTCTTAAAAAGTTGTCAATCTCTAATAACTTCTGAAACGAGCGAATTTACCGAGACTTTTAGAAATTATGTAATCGCTTTAGTTGAGATCAATAATTATGGTTGAAAATGCAGGGAATAAGGAGAGATTGAATTTATTTGAGATAGCAGATTGTTATCCAGATGGTTTAAATACGCCAACATTAAATATTGAGATGTTTCGAGATTTAAGATCATCAATAGGAGATGATCTATTATTCTCCGACCTAGTTACAGTTTATTTTAGTTCTGCTGAGGATTTAATTAAGTCAATTCATATTGCTTTTGCTCATCAAGACGCTAGTAAACTTACAATTGCAGGTCATTCTTTAAAATCGACTAGTGCCAGCATCGGTGCAATTAGACTTTCTCAAATAGGTAGATATCTTGAGAAGAGTGGCAAAACAGGAAAAATTACAATTTCAGCGGATGTTTTGGAATTATTAAATAGTGAATATGAAGAAGTGATTGCGGCGATCCAACGTTGCATTACTGAGTTTATGGCAGAATGAGAGAGAAATTGCTTAAGATAGCCTATCCATGCAAGTTAACGCGTTCGCTGCTACACCTTTTTCTCAAAAACTGCAAACACCATTTCTAAAGCATCATATTTCTGTCTTGCAGATCAATTTAGGCAAGATTTGTAATCTTGCCTGTAGTCACTGTCATGTTGAGGCTAGTCCCCATCGCACTGAAGAGTTAACACCAGATATTTGTCAGCAACTACTTGAGATTATTCATCGATTCCCCCAAATTAGTACAGTCGATCTAACTGGTGGTGCGCCAGAAATGCTTTATGGATTTCGTTCTTTAATTCAGGCAGCGAGAGAACAAAGTAAAGAAGCGATCGTCCGTTCTAATTTGACAATTTATTTTGAGAAGGGATACGAAGATATTCCCGAATTTTGTGCTAATCATCAAGTGCGTATAGTAGCTTCTCTACCCTGCTATCTTGAGGATAATGTGGACAAAATGCGTGGCAAAGGTGTATTCGATCTGTCGATTCAAGCTTTGCAATGGCTGAATCGTCTAGGTTATGGTAACGATCCTAATCTGATTTTAGACTTGGTATATAATCCCCAACTTCCCACTTCCAATAAATTTTCCCTAGCTCCGAATCAACAAGGTCTACAAGTAGCCTACAAAGACTATTTGCGATCGCATTTCGGCATTGTTTTTAATAACCTGTTTACAATTACTAACCTTCCGATTGGTAGAAGTAAGTTCCATTTGCAACATCGCAAACTAGAGGATGAATATTTGCATTTCTTAGAGAGTCATTATAATCCTGAAACTCTCGCTCATGTGATGTGTAGGAATCAACTTTCAGTAGATTACCAAGGCAATATCTATGATTGTGATTTTAATCAAATGGAGCGTCTAACTGCGCGATCACCCAATGGTGAAGTTCTGACAGTAGCAAAAATCTTAGAGATTGGAGATTTAGATGTCATTCAAGAAATTCAAACTGCTGACTACTGCTATGGTTGCACGGCTGGAAGTGGTTCTAGCTGTGGTGGTGCATTACTATAGATTCCAAAAGAGCTTAGACGCAGTGTGTATCAACTCTTTTGAGGTAAAGGTGATATAGCTATGCAAGTTTTGCTTAGGATATAAAACCCAAACAAATAGAGACAGCGCAAAGCGCCGCCTCTATTTATTTGGGTTTTGATAGGCTGTTTAAGGAACAGGTACAACATCAAGTAGGCGTTGAATAATATTTTTAGGCGATCGCCGACCAGCAGTAATAATGCGATGACCTAGTACGTAGGGGGCAAGAAATTTCACATCATCAGGGAGCACATAATCAGATTGGCGATCGGGATTAAGCGCTTGCTGAATTAATGCGTAACTTTGAGCAGATCGTAATAATGCAGAAGTGCCTCTAGGACTTACACCAAGTGTAATTTCGTCATCATTACGAGTAGCCCGCACAATATTAACAATATATGCACTAGTTGCATCGCTAACAGGAACTTGGGTGGCGAGGTTGCGAATTTCTAGAACCTCTTCGGGAGTGATGCAGGATTCTAATTGCGAGGAGCCGATTTGACCTACTTGCATCCGTTTTAGCATTTCTAATTCTTCAGTTTCATTAGGATAGCCAATGCTAAAAGACAATGCAAAGCGATCGAGTTGTGCTTCTGGCAAAGGGAAAGTGCCCTGATATTCGATTGGATTTTGAGTTGCGATCGCAAAAAATGGCGAAGGAACTTTCCGTGATACTCCATCAACTGTTACTTGAGTCTCTTCCATTACCTCAAGTAAAGCTGATTGAGTACGAGGTGTCGCACGGTTAATTTCATCAGCTAGCAAGACATTTGCAAATACGGGACCAGGAAGAAACTGAAATTCACCTTTTTGAGGATTCCAAATATTAGTCCCCGTAATGTCAGTTGGTAGTAGATCGGGTGTACATTGAACGCGCTGAAACTTGCCAGAAATTGACGCAGCTAAGGACTTGGCAAGCAAAGTTTTGCCGACCCCTGGGACATCTTCTAATAATGCATGACCACCCGAGAAAAGTGCTACTAAAACCAGTTGAATGGCTTCATCTTTGCCCACGATCGCCTTCGCCAAATTATCAACTAACTGTTGTATTTTGAGTTGCTTTTCCATGTTCCCCATCCAGCTAGTGAAGATCGATTTTTTGCAATACTTGTCATAGTAGTGTATCGCGGTTCGCTTGCCCATGAAAGTAATAGGGACAATTCATGAATTTTCTCTACAGCGTTCATGGGGTGTGATCTGCTAAGATCATCACCGTGAGGACAAAGGAGTTTCATGGCTGGTTATACGCTGATTTTAGCGATTTTGATCTTAGGTGGGATGATTGCGACTCTAGGCGATCGCATTGGCACTAAGGTCGGTAAAGCGCGACTTAGCATATTTAAATTAAGACCGCGTGATACCGCCACAGTTGTCACTATTGCCACAGGTGGCATGATCTCGGCTTCAACCTTAGGAATCTTGTTGCTACTTAGTGGTCAGCTAAGAGATGGACTATTTCGCCTCGAAAGTATTCGCTCTGAGCTATCAAGCAGTCAAGAACAAAAACAAAAAATTGAAACTGAGTTAAATGCTGCTAAAACTGAACAGGAAAAAGCTCAGCAACGTTTAGGTGAAATAAATAAATCTTTGGTTCAAGCTGTTCGTAAACAATCGGAAACCCAAGCACTGTTGCAGACCGTCGAAAGTAAATTCCAAAAGGCTGACGAAGATCTCCAAAAAGCATCGCAGCAGGAAGCAGATCTGCGCGATCGCATTCAGAATCTGACCAAAGAACAAGAAAACCTTCAAACCGAGAGTAGTCAACTTCGCCAAGAGAAAGAACGTATTTCAGGTGAACTAGTTAATATTTCACACGATCGCGAAACGCTTAAACAAAAAGTAGATGAATCAGAACAGAGATTAATTGCGATCGACAAACAACGGGTCTCGCTGACCTCCGAGATCGCTTCTTTGGAAACAGCCCGCGAACAACTGATTATCAGTCTTGAGGCTTTACGTAAAGGAAACGTTGCCATTTTTGCCGATCAAATTTTATCGATCGGAGTCGTGCGTCCCAATCTCAGTAATTCTGAGTTGCGTCAAGCCAGTATTCAATTAATTAAACAAGCCGAACTTAATGCTCGTGAACTGCTAGATTTCTTACCCGATCAAGCTCCCAAAGAGCCAGTGATCCGAATTACTGACGCGCAAATTGAAGGGCTGTTAAATCGCATCAAAGATGGACAGAGCTATGTTATTCGCATTCTTTCCGCAGGAAACTTTCTGAAGCGTGAGACTAAAGTGGCAATTGCGGCGGATGTTACTCTGAACCGTCAGATATTTGCTCGCGGCGATGAAATTGCAACTTTGCAATTTACTCCCAACATTCCTCCACAGGCTTTAGCATCCCGCATTGAACA
>CAIJEA010000239.1 GCA_903819605.1 uncultured cyanobacterium
GAGGAAAGAAATAAAGTTGATGCAGTCTAACAATGTTAGTGATTTTTCTCTTTCTTATACTGACGTAGATTTAGCTTATAAAAGAATGCGATGGGATAGCGACCCTGAAAAGATTAACGATCTTAAAAAAAGAATCGAAGAGATTTATAAAGCAGCACTAGATGAATATCAAAACCTTTCTAAATTGTGGTTTGAGAACTTATTGTCAGGAATGCAAATTGCAGGACTGTTACCAGCAAGACTAGTTGGTATATTTACGCCTCCATTACTCCCTGACAATCCATATGGAGACTCCCCTCGATTTGATTGGTATTTAGAACCATTGCCTAAAGATTCTCAAAATATTGTTGAAATAAAGTTTAGTGAAGATGTAAGAAATGACGCTTACGAGACTTACTGTAAACTCTCAAGTAGTATAGCTAATAGATTGCGAGATCTGCGTCCTAACTCATCTTCATGGCTAAGATGTAATCCGCATGGAGAAAGTATTGATATAAGTTTATTCAGATCCGATGCACCAGTAACAGTTTTAGTTTACTCTTGGCTCAAAGAAGATCTGCGTTCAATTGGTTGGATCGATTCGTACATACAGCATAGGTCAAAACTTTTTAGGTAAGAATTATCTTTTAATTAACTGGGCAACCTACAAAATATTCACGTGATTATTACGATTGCTGTTAGCGATCGCTCGAAATCAGGGAACGTCAACTAGGAGTAGACCATCCTGATGTCGCCTCCAGTCTCAACAATCTTGCAGCACTTTACTGTTCGCAAGGGAAGTACGGTAAAGCCGAACCTCTCTATCGGCGATCCTTAGAAATTTTCATGCAAGCTTTTGGACAAGACCATCCCAATACCCAAACAGTAATGTCTTCCCTAATGATGTTAAAACTACAAATCTCAACTGGTTTAGATCCTGCTACATTAGAACAAATGATCCAAAATAATCCCGATGAAATAATGCAATTGCTGCAACAAATAACTTCTGATGGCTAAAAAAATTAGAGAACTAAAAGCAATGCTTTTAAAGGCTGGCTTTACCTATCGCTCTGGCAAAGGCAGCCACACCGTCTGGAGTCATCCTAAACTAGAATATAGCCTCACCCTATCAGGCAAAGATGGGAACGATAGCGATCGCTACCAAGAAAAAGACGTAAGAAACGCCCTCCGAGATATTGACCAACAAAATAAAGGAGAACAACCATGAATCGTAACTACAGCATTTCTATCCAATGGTCAGAAGAAGACCGCAAATTTATCGCTCACCTACCCGAATTTGGTCCCTACGCCCACACTCACGGCGACACATACGCTAACGCCCTAGAAAATGCCCTAGAAGTTTTGGAATTACTGATCGAAGATTACACCGCTCGTCACAAACCCCTACCAACACCACGCATAATTAAAAAATCCGACTTCATTGCTGCTTGATAAAAGTAGACTATCTGTCGCCGCCAGTTTATTCATCAATGCATAATAAAAAGACACACTGATCCCAAAAAACAATGTCTATCAAAGAAAAGTTAATTCAAGAAGTCGAAAATGTTTCAGAATCCCTATTAGCAGAAACCCTTGACTTTGTATTATTTCTCAAATCTCGCTAAGTAGAAGAAGAAATTACAACAGAAGAAAAAGAAAACATTCTCTCTTCCCAAACAGCCTATCTCTCAGGTGATTAACTAATCCTCGACCAGTACGAGGCAACTCAAACATGAGCGATCGCATCATTATCCCTAAACCAGC
>CAIJEA010000240.1 GCA_903819605.1 uncultured cyanobacterium
GGGGTTTGCTTTTGTCCGCACATAGCTTGCTACTGCCGTATTGTGATTATTTAATTTAACTTTAAGTGCGGCGGCGCGATCGCGGACGGTTGCGATCGGCTTTGTCGCGTTCGTAATTAATTAGCCTGCCGTAATATTCATGTTTGGCGAGATTTAGCGATAAGAAAACATGCTCTCTTGCGTTACCAAAGCCTTTACGGTTAAAGAAATTGATCGCTGGTGTATTCGCAGGATCGGTATCAACCAGCATTAAGCGCACATTATCCTCAATCATCCGCTCGATGATCTTATCAACTAGGCGATCGGCTACTCCTCGCCTTTGAAAATTGGGATTTACGCCGAGCCAAGTAATATAGCCATATTTCCATGAGGCTTTATTGATGATCGTGCCAAGGATAAATCCTGCCAGTTGGTCATCTATTTCCGCCACTAAGCAATACTCAGAGTCGGTGTTATACATACCGATTACTTCCCACTCGTCCCAAGTCCGATAGAGATATGGATATAACTCGCTGGTAAATAACTGCTCGCCTAGATGAAAAATTGGTGCAATATCATCAATATTCATCTCGCGGATCGAGAGACTATTACTATCTTGGCGATCGCGATCGCTATCTTTCTCATTAGACATATCAGGTAGGTCGTTCATAGTAAATTTTCAGAAAGTGAATACATTTTGCCGCTTAGGACAAGGCGCTTAAGTCCTTTGTATCTTTGAAATGAGAGAGGGTTGCAGTGCGAATCGCCTTAACTCTCTTTAGGATTTTGACTTTGTCTTAACATGTCTGGCGATCGCTATACAATCATTAAGGTTTTGAGAAATCTGGTATAAGTTTTTTTAAAACCTGTTAAAAACCCATTAAAAAACTATGTTTGGGTTTGCTTACATCTGTCAGAAGCATTAAAATATATTACAGCTATCAAAAAATTGTTAACTAGTTCAGCAATCTTGGGTTTTTCAATTACATGAGTAAAGTTTACGATTGGTTTAATGATCGCCTTGAAGTCGGGGCGCTCGCGGAGGACGTAACTAGTAAGTATGTTCCCCCTCACGTTAATATTTTTTACTGTTTGGGTGGCATTACCCTCACCTGCTTCCTGATTCAGTTCGCGACAGGCTTCGCGATGACCTTTTATTACAAGCCCTCGGTTACCGAAGCATTTGAATCTGTCCGCTACATCATGACCGACGTTAACTTCGGTTGGTTGATTCGTTCAGTCCACCGTTGGTCGGCAAGCATGATGGTGTTGATGATGATCTTGCACGTTTTCCGTGTCTATTTAACTGGTGGTTTCAAAAAGCCTCGTGAATTGACTTGGATCACTGGCGTAATCCTTGCTGTCATCACCGTTACCTTCGGTGTAACTGGTTACTCACTACCTTGGGATCAAGTTGGTTACTGGGCGGTCAAGATTGTATCTGGCGTACCTGATGCAATTCCTGTCGTTGGTGGAACCTTAGTTGAACTATTGCGTGGCGGTCAAAGCGTTGGTCAACCAACTCTTACCCGTTTCTACAGCTTGCACACCTTTGTATTACCTTGGTTGATTGCAGTATTCATGCTTGCTCACTTCTTGATGATTCGTAAGCAAGGTATTTCTGGACCTTTGTAAGTTTTCGTATCTTACGCCCCAGTTTAGGATTTTCGTATCAGATAATTTTAGAAAATCATAGAAAATAAATAGAGCAATAATATGGCAAAGACTGAAAAGCTCCCCGATTTAAACGATCCAATTTTGCGCGCAAAGTTGGAAAAGAACATGGGTCACAACTACTACGGCGAACCAGCTTGGCCGAATGATCTGTTGTACATGTTCCCCGTTGTCATCACTGGCACGATCGCTTTGATTACTGGTTTGGCTGTGCTTGACCCCACAATGGTCGGCGAACCTGCTAATCCTTTCGCAACTCCTTTGGAAATTTTGCCAGAGTGGTTCCTATATCCTGCATTCCAAATTTTGCGGATTGTTCCTAACAAGTTATTGGGTGTATTGCTCCAAAGCTTAATTCCCGTTGGCTTGATCCTCATTCCTTTCATTGAGAATGTAAACAAGTTCCAAAATCCTTTCCGTCGTCCTGTCGCAATGGCAGTATTCCTGTTTGGTACTGCTTTTACCCTCTGGTTGGGTATTGGCTCCACATTGCCAATTGACAAGTCTTTGACCTTAGGCTTGTTCTAAATACTTCCTCTCCCAAAAAGGGTTTCGAGCATTGCTCGAAACCCTTTTTTATTTGATAAAAATCAAACCACC
>CAIJEA010000241.1 GCA_903819605.1 uncultured cyanobacterium
CCCCCCCAACTCTCTTCTGGGTTTTGTTTTTGTCCTAATATAACTGGCCATTACTATAACCCATAAACACAGGCTGATTGAGGATTATGAATACGATAGGAGGATTTCACATCTTCAGGTTGCGACTAGGAAAAATTGTCTTTAGAAAAACACCTGATGTGCTCTCAAAGTAAGGGACACAATACACATATCTTTTAACTGCCACTATTAACTGCCACTATTAACTGCCACTATGAAAACTGATTGCATATAGGATTAGAGCGATCCATTTAAAGTACTCGCCCTAATCCTCAGTACTAATACTAAGTACTTGTGCAAAATAAATTACCCAAACCCGTAAAGTTGCGCCTCGCAGGGGCGCGAATTTACGGGCTTGGATGTGTAATTAACTATGTACATCTACTTATATGCAAATCAACTAATTACTTCGCGCCAACAGGTATACCTAAAATGTCCTCAATGCGAGGCATTTGGTCTAAAGGAATCACCCGACCTTGATCTTCAAAATTGGCGATCTGATCGAAGTTGAGATAACGATAGAGAGTACTTGCAAAAGGATCGATTTTTTTAGTGACGATCGCTTGGTATTCTTCCACCGTCGGAATCTTACCTAGCAAGGCACAGACCGCCGCCAGTTCTGCTGAACCGAGATAGACTTGAGCATCCTTGCCCATGCGGTTGTTGAAATTGCGGGTGGAAGTTGAGAAAACGGTTGCGCCATCGGCAACCCTTGCCTGATTGCCCATGCAGAGAGAGCAACCGGGAACTTCCGTTCTTGCACCAGCCACGCCAAAAGTGCTGTAAATCCCTTCCTCTTTGAGTTGGAACTCATCCATACGAGTTGGTGGGGCAATCCAGAGACGAGCCTTGACAGCAGCTTCCTTTTCGAGAACCTTAGCAGCAGCTCGGTAATGTCCAATATTGGTCATGCATGAACCAATAAACACCTCATCCACGCGATCGCCTGCCACTTCTGAGAGCAACTTCACATTGTCAGGATCGTTAGGTGCAGCGACAATTGGCTCCTTAATTTCATTGAGATCGATCTCAATGATTTCTGCATACTCAGCATCAGGATCGGCTTCCATGAGTACAGGATTGGCGAGCCATTCTTCCATTTTGGCGATACGGCGCAATAGAGTATTAGCATCGCTATATCCGCGAGCGATCATGTTCTTCATCAAAGCGACGTTCGATCGCAAATATTCGGCAACTGTTTCCGTGCTGAGCTTAATCGTGCTACCAGAACAGGAACGCTCGGCAGTGGCATCGGTAAGTTCAAAGGCTTGTTCCACTTTTAGATCGGGTAAGCCTTCAATTTCCATGATCCGACCCGCGAAGACATTCTTTTTATTTTTCTTCTCGACAGTGAGCAATCCTCTTTGGATCGCTATATAAGGAATTGCATTCACGACATCGCGTAGGGTGACACCAGCTTGTAATTCGCCTGTAAAGCGTACTAATACAGATTCAGGCATATCCAGAGGCATGATCCCAAGAGCCGCAGCAAAGGCAACTAGTCCCGAACCTGCGGGGAAGGAAATGCCTAGGGGAAAACGAGTATGAGAATCGCCACCAGTACCAACGGTATCAGGTAAGAGCATTCTATTTAACCAAGAATGGATAATACCATCATTGGGACGGAGCGCCACACCTGCACGATTAGAGAAGAAATCAGGAAGTTCCTTATGGGTTTTGATATCGGTGGGTTTAGGATAAGCCGCCGTGTGACAGAAGCTCTGAATTACAAGATCGGCACTAAATCCTAAACAGGCAAGTTCTTGCAACTCATCGCGGGTCATCGGACCTGTTGTATCTTGAGAACCCACGGTGGTCATCAAGGGTTCGCAGGAAGTGTAGGGGCGCACACCAGCCACACCGCAAGCTTTGCCCACCATTTTTTGTGCGAGAGTATAGCCTTTACCAGTATCAGCAGGAGTAGCAGGAAGGATAAACACATCACTGGCAGGAAGCCCGATCGCTTGACGAGTTTTGGCGGTAAGACTGCGACCAATTAAGAGAGGAATCCGACCACCTGCACGAACTTCATCGGCGATCGTGTCGGGGGTAAGGCTGAAAGTGGAAAGGGTTTCACCCGCCGCGTTCGTAATCTTGCCATCACGAGTATGAATCGTAATCACATCACCAGTTTCTAATTTGGTAACATCACACTGAATTGGTAAAGCTCCCGCATCTTCAGCAGTGTTAAAGAAAATCGGGGCGATCGTACTACCGAGAATCACGCCTCCTGATCGCTTGTTAGGAATAAAGGGAATATCGTTGCCAATATGCCACAGCACCGAGTTAATTGCTGACTTGCGCGAAGATCCTGTTCCTACCACATCACCGACAAAGGCAACGGGATGACCTTTTTGCTTCAGCTCAGCTATAGTTTTCAAGCCTGTTGGCATCATTGATTCCAACATACAAAGTGCATGAAGAGGAATGTCAGGACGAGAAAATGCTTGAGAAGCAGGAGAGAAGTCATCAGTATTTATTTCACCCGTGACTTTAAATACTGTTACGGTAACTGTTTCAGGTAAGGCAGGACGACTGGTAAACCACTCGGCTGCTGCCCACGACTCGATTACACTTCTGGCTCTAGTATTAGTTTTGGACAATTCCAAAACCTGATTAAAGGCATCAAATACCAGTAGCGTTTTTTTGAGGGCAGTTGCTGCCAAATCGCCCAAATTATCGTCTACCAACAAATCGATCAGGGTCTGTACGTTATAGCCACCCACCATCGTGCCCAGCAGTTCCACCGCATTGGATGGTGAAACAAGTGGAGATGTAAGTTCACCCTTTGCGATCGCCGTCAGCCATCCCGCCTTTACATAAGCTGCCTGATCAACACCTGGGGGGATGCGATCGCGCAGTAATGACAATAAAAATTCTTCTTCACCTGCGGGCGGATTTTGCAATAGCTCACAAAGCGCAGATGCTTGCTGAGCGTTGAGGGGCAAAGGGGGAATCCCTTGCTGGGCACGTTCAGCAACATGATCACGGTAGGCTGATAACATACGTTGTTATTTTTAATTCTTTACGAAAACTTAACTTATTATCGATCCTAATCAACTTTGGTGTGTAAATTATGTCTGCTAGGATGCGATTACCGAAATTTATGATTAGCGATCGCTATGAATCAATCTGAAAGGTAAAACAAAAACTTGTGCCTATAGAGCAAGATAAATCTAAACTAGCCCTTAGCTGTTGAGTGAGAATGCGAACTAATCGTAAACCGAGAGAAGCACTTTGAGCATTAGTCGCATAGAAATCAAAATTTTTAGGGAGACCAACTCCATTATCTCGAATAATTAAATGTAGCTTGCTATCTTCAGTAGACTCATACAAAATTACTTCAATTAATCCCTGCGTATCATCTGGAAACGCATATTTAAACGCATTTGTTAATAATTCATTGACCATCAACCCCATTGAAATTGCTGTGTCAATATTCAATAAAGTTGGCGTAAGGTCTAACTTCAACTCAATTTGATTAATATTAAAACTTGTAGAGCTATAAAGATTTCCAACTAAACGTTGAAGATATTCACCAAAATCGACCTTGCCTACATCCTGAGACTGATACAACTGTTCATGGATGAGCGCCATTGTATGTATGCGTCTTTGGCTGTCTGAGAGAGATTTGAGCGCTTCTACATCATTTACATATCTTGCTTGCATTGATAACAAACTATCAACAACGCTCAGATTATTTTTGACGCGATGATGAACTTCCCTTAAAAGTACTTCTTTCTCAGCAAGTGATGATTGCAATCTAGTCTCAACTTCTTTTAATTGAGAAATATCAGAAGCCGCTCCAATTGTCTGCTTGACTGTACCATCAGCATTACGTAAAAAAGCAGTCTCTTGACTATAAAACCATTTCCATTTGCCATGAATATCCCTCATGCGATATTCAATGACAAATAAATCTTCAAGCTTGTTAACTCGGACTCGTTCGTAATGATCCTTCATTTTAGTTAAATCATCAGGATGAATCACACAATCCAACACTAACTCTCCCATTGCTTGAATTTCTAAAGTCGTATAACCAAGAATAGAAGTAATTGTATGATTGCAGTAAATATTTCGATGTTCTTCAATGTCGTAAATATAGAGAATGTTGGGTGTTGTATCGGCAATCCGTTGAATAAATTGCTGACTTTCTTTGAGAGCTTGTTCTGCTTGCTTCCGAGTCAGCGCAGTCGCAATATAGGTAAGTATCGTTTGAGTTAACTGAACTTCTTCTTCAGTAAATTGTCTTGGCTCATTAAAATACGCAACAATATCGCCCAAAGGTCTTCGCTCATACTCTAAGGGAAATACTGCTAATGCCCCAATACTTTCGTTAGCATATATACTCTGCAAAATGCGATCGCTTGGTAAGATTGCACAGTGAGGAAAAACTCTAGATTTTATTTCTACGGTAATCTCTGGATTATCAAAAAACGTCTCAATAGCTTGCTTATAATCTTCACTAATTCCAACAGATGCTTGATATTTTAGACTGTGATTATAATCAGTCATCATAACGGC
>CAIJEA010000242.1 GCA_903819605.1 uncultured cyanobacterium
GAAGTATTAGAATCATTACAAAAATTTTCCTATGATGTCATTCTTATGGATATCCGAATGCCAGAAATGGATGGAATCGAAGCAACTAAAATAATTCGTGATAATCAAGCTATTAAGAATCATCCTGTGATCATTGCAGTGACTGCCTCTGCATTAAATGAAGACCGCGATCGCTATTTTTCCATTGGTATCGATGATTATATTAGTAAGCCGATTCGACTAAATGAGCTAAACCGAGTACTACAAAGAGCTTCTTCAAAAGTAACTTAATTGCTTGCAAAAGATTTTATGTAGCAATTGCAGAGAATTAACTGTAAAAAACTTGTGGAAATGAAAAGTCCGTCGATAAGTAACAAGCTTGAGTAAGAACTTACAATGCTTTGCGCTCAAATCCAACCCAAGAAAAAATTTTGAAAGGACTGCAAATAATTAGTGGTGTGTGACAAAGCCACACGCCACTAATTATTTGCAACACCTGTTATTTAAATGGGAATAAATTTTTTAAGCAGGTTTAAATAGGCGTTGAGAAGCGGATTTTTAAATAATCGTCTTCCATCTTTGCACCTGAAGTTTGGAGAACTGATAGAGCTTGAGGTAATACTAGATTACGACGATGATTGCCAATACGTATATTTAGCTCATCACCAGTTTTGGTCAGTTCAATTTTCTCTTTGGGCACACCTGGTAAATACAACTCCAAACGATACTGTTTGTTTTCTTCAACCACTCGCATCGTATTTTCTTTGTAATAGACCTGTGACGGATCTTCATTGCCATAGAGAGTTTCTTTCAGTCTCTCTAACGCAGCAATTCCACACATTTCTTCTGCATATAGGGGAATCTGCTTGATTGGTAGAGGATGAAAATCACGGTGAATTTGTTCGCAATATTGTTTCTGATTGTCTTTCCAAACCTTAAAGAAAGGATCTTGCACTTCTTCAGGAATAACCCTATTAGCGATTACCATATCTGTGGCAACATTATAAAGACTTAGATAAGAATGCGCTCTCAAGGATTCATTGATCACCATCTTTTCTGGATTCGTCACCAGTCTAACCGTGGTAGTGGTGTTATCTGTGAGAATTTTTTCGAGAGCTTCCAATTCTTCATAAAACTCATAGGGAGCATCCATCACCTCTTTGTTGGGTAGAGAGAAGCCCGTAACCCGCTTGAAAATTGGTTCAAAGACAGGATTTAAAACCTGTGCCATACCTTGCAAAGGCTTATAAAACTTCCGCATATACCAACCTGCAACTTCAGGCAGAGAAAGTAACCGCAGCGCAGTACCTGTTGGCGCAGAATCAATCACTAACACATCAAATTCTTTCTCATCATAATGACGTTTGACGCGCACTAACCCGAAAATTTCATCCATCCCCGGTAAAATTGCTAATTCTTCGGCTTGAACTCCTTCGAGTCCACGCGCCTGCAAAACCTCGCTAATATAGCGTTTGACAGCTCCCCAGTTCCCTTCTAGTTCGCGTAACGCATCAAGTTCTGCTCCCCAGAGATTTGGACAAACCTCTTTGGGATCATGACCCAACTCAACCATAAAGCTATCAGCAAGGGAGTGAGCAGGATCGGTACTCAAAACTAACGTTTTATAACCCAATTCTGCACAGCGTAAACCTGTCGCTGCCGCCACGGAAGTTTTACCAACTCCGCCTTTTCCTGTCATTAAAATGATACGCATGGTCAATATGGCTCGTCTTGTTTAAAATTATTTAGAGCCTAAGGTAGACGGCGAATAGCGCCATCCATACTTAGTAAAATTTGAATAAATAGATTGCTTTGCAAATCTTTACATTTACGCACAATTCTAACATCGATATAGCGATCGCAGTTGTAAAAAAAAGAAGGGCTACAAAATAGATTCTCCACTTTTTGTTTTTTTTACTAGATTTATGCTAGTTTAGCGAGATATATAGCTCCCAAACAAGCTTAGCAAAGTGCTGTAAAGTTACTACCATATATGGCTCAGCAATCAAATCCTCCTATTGATTTAGAACAACTCAACCAAATATCAGAAGGAGATATAGAGTTTGAGATCGAAGTTTTGCAGGTTTATGTCGAAGATATTCTGCAACGGATAGAAAAACTTCGTGGTGCGGTCGCTAGCAACGATATTAATCTGACAATGAGAGAAGCGCATCATATTAAGGGAGCCAGCAGTAATGTGGGCGCTCTACAAATGCAGTCTTTAGCCGCAAAAATCGAAAAACTAGATCAAAGTGAAGATTTGCACCCAGTTTTAGAAATTCTTGATGACATGCTCGAAAAAATGAAAGATATTGAGCTATTTATTACTAAAAAATCAGCAAATATTATTTAAACATCTGACCTAATCTATATTCTGAGACTTATAGACTCTAGATGAGACTATAATGGCAATTAGTTATAAGCAAATTTGTCATGAGTCTTCCATTTCCTTCCCCTGATTTGAGCATTAATAATACCTATGAGCTAATGGATGTGGAAGCAATTCAAAAAGCTTTAGGGCGATCGCGGGCTTCGGTCTATCGTTATGCTAATACCGATCCCACACAAGGATTGCTCAATCTACCTTACGATCCCACTCGGTTAAACCCCGAACTACGTCAAAGCGATCGCGAACCATTACTTTTTCATCCTACCGAGGTGTCAAGATTTGCGCGGGATGTCCTGAAAATGAAGCAAGTGACAATTCAAGTTCAAGAGCCAACTCAAAATGAGACTAATCGATTATTGCGTGAGATTTTGCAAGAGTTGAAGTCACTTAATCAAGCGATCGGCTCTCTTCGCTAGCGATAAGAAAAAAGATTCACTAAGTGAATCTTTTTTCTTATCACTGGCTTTAGCTTAGATAAGTATAACCATTTAAGCAATGCTCATATTTTTGCAAAAATAGTCTAGCTTCATCAAGCGTGATTTGCTTCTCTTGGAGCGCACGTTCTGTCTCTTGACGAATGTTTTCTAGCATCGAGTCGCGATTGTACTGAACATAGGCTAAAACCTCAGTCATAGAATCACCTTTGATTACATGTTCAACTTTATAGCCTGTAGGCGTTGTATGAATATGTACTGCATCAGTATCACCAAACAGATTATGTAAATCACCAAGAATTTCTTGATAGGCTCCTCCAAGGAATAAAGCGAGATAGTAAGGTTCTTCGGAAATGAAGGGATGTAACTCTAGAGTGGATTTGACATCACGCAAATCGATGAAGCGATCGATCTTGCCATCGCTATCGCAGGTGAGATCGGCGATCGTGCCGCGACAATTAGGCTCCTCATTAAGGCGATGGATTGGCATAATTGGGAACAGTTGATCGATCGCCCAACTATCTGGCGCAGACTGGAATACCGAGAAATTGCAGTAGTAAGTCAGTGCCATTGCCTTTTCTAGATCTTCGAGATCGTCGGGCACATATTTGAGTTTGCGGGTTACCTTGAGAATGCGATCGCAACATTCCCAAAAAAGTCGCTCAACCCTAGCACGTTGCTTTAGCGTAAGATAGCCAAAGGTAAACAAACTAACTGCTTCCTGATTGAACTGTACCGCATCATGATAAATCTCTTGATAATTATTCTCATTGATGTTTTCTAGAGTCTCAAAGAGATTCCGAACAATTAAATGTTCATCTTCTTTCAATGGCTCGATCGCTTGATTAGGAATTCCACTAATACCAACTACATCAAAAACAAGAACTGATTGATGGGACGCGATCGCCCGACCACTTTCACTGGTGAGCGTTGGTACGGGAATTCCTTTTTCGGCACAAGCATCCTTAATCGCTGCCACAATGTCATACGCATAGTTCTGCATACTGTAGTTTTTGGAGGCATAGAAATTGGTTTTGGAACCATCGTAGTCAACACCCAAACCACCACCTACATCAAGATGTCCCATCGGAGCACCAAGAACCGCAAGCTGCACATAAATCTGTCCTGCCTCTCGCAAAGCATCCTTAATAGTGCTGATGTTACTAATTTGGGAACCGATGTGGAAGTGCAACAATTTCAGAGAATCCAGCATGTTTGCTGCTTCCAACTGCTCAACGGTTTCCAATATCTCCCACATACTCAAGCCAAACTTAGCGCGATCGCCTGTAGAGTCTTCCCAATGACCAACCCCTTTAGCACTGAGTTTTGCCCTCACCCCAACAACAGGAGTAATACCTAGCTTAGTAGCTGCACGGATAATCATTTCTACTTCTTCAAGCTGCTCGATCACAATAATCGTATTTTGTCCAAGCTTCCGCGCTAACAGAGCTGTCTCAATATACTCAGCATCTTTGTAGCCATTACAGATTAGCAGTGAGCCTGGAGTTCGTAATGTCGCAAGAGCAATCAGAAGTTCAGGTTTAGATCCAGCCTCCAAACCAAATTGAAAAGGTTTACCATATTTTGCAATTTCTTCGACCAATTGGCGCTGTTGATTGACCTTGACAGGAAAAACGCCACGATAAACGCCATTGTAGTTATAGCGGGCGATCGCCTTCGCAAAAGTGGAGTTAAGCCGCTCAATACGATCGGCGAGAATATCCGAAAATCTGACTAGAATGGGCGAACGAAGTCCCCTTTGCTTCAGATCGTTAACCAATTCAAATAGATCAATGCAGCCACCGCGATCGCCCTTAGGTGAGACAGTTACATGTCCTGCCTCATTAATACTAAAATAAGGTTCCCCCCAACCATTGATGCGATAAAGTGTCTCGCTATCTTGAATAGTCCACTTTTTGACATCTGCAACAACAGGTAATTGAATCTCTTGCAACATTGTATAAACCCTATAAACCTTGATCTACATATTGGAATAGGCGGCGCTTTAGGCTGACCGTATCAACTTTAGCACTATCAAATAATCTAGTGGCTAACCTTGAAAACAGTCTAGATCTTTTTGAACAAGATATAGCTACCACCAGCTATATCAGGATAAATCTAAAACCCTAGAGAGCATTGCTGCACTAAGCGCTGCAATGCTCTCTAGAGTTAATATTGAGATCTGCTATATACCAATATTCAAGCATAATAGAAAATAGAAATTAGCTGTTTAATGAATAGTATTCATGAATTTTGAAGCCGACCTAAATCTCACACTCCGCGCCCGCTACCCTTTAATTTATATACCTTCCGCAGAAGAAGAACGAGTCGAAGCCGTGATTGCTAGCGTGGCTCAGGCTCTTGGGCGCAGCATATTTGTGTGGGATTTTGTAGATGGATATCAGTCTAATCCCACTGACGCGGGAATGGGCAAGCGCAATCCTTTGCAAGCACTAGAGTTCGTCGATAAAATTCCTAAAGGTGCAGTGTTTGTATTACGAGATTTCGATCGCTTCCTTGATGATATAGCGATCGCCCGTAAGCTAAAAAATCTTGCGCGCAAGCTCAAAAGTGAAGCTCAAAATATTATTGTGCTTGCCTCCCAAATTAATATTCCCGATAGCCTCAGTGAATTTTTCTCAATATTAGAATTTCCTCTTCCCAATGCTAATGAATTAAGAACTGAGATCGAGCAAATTGCCTGTTCTATTAGTTATGCTAATCCGACTTGCGATATTCAACTAGACAAACAGGCGATCGACGATCTTGTACGTGCAGGACAAGGCTTATCACTGGAGAAGATGAGACGAGTACTAGCAAAAGCGATCGCGGAAAATAGTCGCTTACGCCCTGATGATGTGGAACTAATACTCGAAGAAAAGCGCCAAAGTATTCGTCAAACACAAATTTTAGAATTCTATCCCTCCACTACAGAAATCAGTGATATAGGCGGCTTAGATAATCTTAAGGAATGGCTTTTGCGTCGAGGCAGCGCCTTTAGCGATCGCGCCCGAAAATATGGGCTACCACATCCCAGAGGTTTATTGCTAGCGGGGATTCAAGGTACAGGTAAGTCGCTCACAGCCAAAGCAATTTCCCATCATTGGCATTTACCCCTATTGCGCCTTGATGTGGGTCGGCTCTTTGCTGGACTGGTTGGAGAGAGCGAATCCCGCACTCGTCAAATGATCCAACTAGCTGAAGCTCTCTCGCCTTGCGTACTATGGATAGATGAAATCGATAAGGCATTTGCAGGAACTGATGGTCGAGGAGATTCAGGAACAACTAATCGCGTATTCGGCACATTCTTAACATGGATGGCTGAAAAGACCTCACCTGTATTTGTAGTGGCTACGGCAAATAATATTCGCACTTTGCCGCCCGAACTACTGCGAAAAGGAAGATTTGATGAGGTGTTTTTTGTGGGATTGCCCAGTCAAGAAGAGCGATCGCAGATTTTTGCAGTACATTTGAGCAAATATCGTCCCCATAATATTCGCGCCTACGACATCGATCGCCTCGCTTACGAAACGCCAGATTTTTCAGGCGCAGAAATCGAACAGGGCATCATTGAAGCGATGCATATAGGTTTCAGTCAAAATCGCGACTTTACCACCGATGATATTCTCGAAGCTGCTAGTCAAATCGTACCACTGGCGAAAACTGCTCAACAGGAAATTCAAATTCTACAAGAATGGGCTGCATCTGGTAAAGCGAGGTTAGCTTCCCGACAGAATTTGAGTCTGTCATAACGTGACTGGAGATTGTAATCCTGCAATCTCTATGAGGATTTATAGCGTCCTTAGGGGCTTAGCATTTGCGCCACAACTGCTAAGCCCCTACATCTTCATCATGTGAAACTAGCTTTTCTTCACCAAAACTAATTCCTCAGTCGTGAAGTCTTCAAAGGCGGCTTGCTGACTGGCTAATAGCTCAACTGTGGCATCAGCAATGTCATTATTTGCCGCAGAGCGATCGCGTAAACGTTGCTCCAAAACTTCTACAGGTGCAGTGCAGTAAATAATCTCTACAGGGATGTTTTGAGCTTTGGCGGTAGCGATCGCTTGACCTCGTAGACTAATGCGATCGTACTTCGCATCAAGAATTACCGTGAAGCCCTTGCTAGCCAATAAAGCGCCTAATTCCGCCAATCTGGCATAGGTTTTCGCGGTCATCTCTGGAGTGTAGATGTCATCACTACCACGCTCCATTAAACCAATTCCAGCAATTTGCTTACGAATTGCATCCGATCGCAGATAGATAGCATCTTGCTCAGAGGCGATCGCTTTGGCAGTTGTGCTTTTGCCAGAGCCAGACACACCCGACATGACGATCAATTTACCTTCTTTGGGCTGGGTATATTCCCAAGCAAGTTTGTAATATGCTGAGGCTTCTGATTGAGCACTTGCTTTTACATCCGCAGGAATATTAGGATCATCGAGTAAGAAGGAAGTAACTTTAGCGCGGACATAGGCTCGCATACTCAATTGCAAGGGCAATAGAACCAGTCCTTCATAGTCGTCAGTACGTTCTAAATAAGTATTCAGGAAGATATTGGCGAGATCTCTTCTACCACGAAATTGTAAATCCATTAATAGAAATGCAGCATCATAAAGCACATCACTATTACGGAATGGCTCATTAAATTCAATGCAATCAAAAATCTGAATTTGACCTCGATAGAGACAAATATTTTTTAAATGGACATCGCCATGACATTCGCGGACTTTCCCCTTAGCAATGCGATCGCTAAATACCGATGCATTTTCAGCAAAGAATTTTTCAGTATAGGCACGGGTTTGATCGAGTTGCTCTTGCGTTTGAGCAATACCAACATATTTTTCTGTAGATGCGTAGTTATCGTTGGCTACAGCTCGCACAGCTTCGGCTGTACCAAAGCTATTAATATGGTCATTAGTTTCAGCACTTTGGTGAAATACTGCTAACTGTTCACCAATTTGTTTTACATGGTCAACCGTCAATCTACCCGACGCAAATACCTCAATTAACAAATCTTCTTGCGAAAACTCTGGCATAGCGATCGCATATTCCACAGGTATGCCTGCTCCAGTTTTATCGAAGTGATATTTTCCATCTGTTTCGATAATCGGCAAAACCGAAAGATACAAATCAGGGGCAAGGCGGCGATTGAGGCGGAGTTCCTCTTCACAGAAATATTTGCGTTTTTCTAAGGTCGAAAAATCTAAGAAGCCAAAATTCATCGGCTTCTTAACTTTGTACGCATAGCTTCCTGTGAGCAGCACAAAGGAAATGTGTGTTTGTAATAGCTGAATTGGCTCGGTAACAGGATGCGCGTAAAAATCTGGGGAGAGCATCTGCTCGATAACTGGCGGTAACGACATAGAAAAATTGTGAAAAATTGCGAATGGTTGTGTAAATAATATAAGGCTTGCTTATCAAGCACTGTAAATAAAAGGCGGCGCATAGCGCCGCCTTTTATTTTTTGGTATTGTTGTTGCTAGCTCGGCTTTTTATAGCGAATTAGCCAAGTAAAGAATAGAATTGGTAAGGAAATCGCCACTAAAGACTCTGCCCAAAAGAAGGATACAAAGTCCGACAAGCCGCCAAGGGGAGGCACACTAGGCTGAAGGTTTCGCACCGCTGGTAAAGCGAATAACATCCCCGCAATCAGGGTAAACATCCCAAACTCAATGGGTCGTGGTTGCAAAACTACAACCATCGTCATCGTAAATACAATTAAGCCGATGAGCCACATGGCAAACATCAAGAAAATTGCGAAGGATTTGGTGATGACCGATCGCGAGACATTGACCCGCAAGCCAATGTAACTATCCGTAGATTCAAACTCATTCTTAGGAATCAGGTCTACATCAATGTTATAACCTGAGATTGCGCCATAGAAATAGACTTCCATCGGAATTTCTTCCTTTTCATCCTTGGGATTCGAGAAAAAGAGATAAAAATCAGTACTATGGGAATCAAAGGGATAGTCGCTCACCCTCCCATTTACTAGGGATATTGTTCCAGTTACGTTATCGGGAATCCGATTTTTTTCTAATGTAACTTCAGATTTGCCAGATTCAATTCCAGTAAAAAGCTTTAACTCCTTAGTAAGGCGCTCATCCTTTGCATAGGTTCCTTTAGGATTAGGCGCAAACCGTAGGGTTAGTTCTGCTTTATTCGGATCGACTCCTAAAAGTGTGACGGCAATCTCCATGCGGTTTGGCTCTTTATCCTCACCAAAGGACTGATTTGCCGATCGCTGAGTACGGTCATTTTGGTAAAAATACAAAGCGCTAGAAAATGCGCCAATAAATAGAGCCAAAAATAACAATAAGGCAATAATGCGTTTGACTAAAAGCTTGCGAGTGGTGTCTTCCATAAATTATTTAGCTATTCCCAGTGAAGCCATAATCAGACTACCCCACTTTGCGCTCAGTCACCAGACTAATGCTTGACCAAGCTCCTTTGCTGTCATAGCTGCGAATCATGCGCTGGTGAAGGTTTGGCTCTAGTAGCCAAGAAATAGATAGGCGAAATTGCTGACGATTGGCGATCGCATGTGGACAGGTGATCGAGGCTCCGTCAGGCAAAAAAATTGTCTGAATCCCTAAGTCCTGATTTTGCTGGGAAATTTGCTGGATACTTTGCTGAAAGTGGAGGATTTGGGGATTAAGTGGGTCAACATGGGCAATAGAATCAAAGGTTTGATTGCCAGCAGGTGTGGGCATTTGTAAAGACATAATTACGCGATCGCCTTCTCTTTTCCATTCAGTAGTTGTGGGAGTAGACTCAGGTACTAACCAATCCGCTGCAAGGGTCACTGATTCACCTTCCCATTTGCCGAGCAAGGCTTCTAGGGTGAGGGGTGGGCGTTCAGGGGTTGTGCTATTGGGGAGATGTTCGCGAATGAATGTAAAGCGATCTAATTGGCTTTTGTCATAGAGAATCACTATTCGCATACGCCGATCGCCATAAATTAAGCCCAACTCCGCTCCAAAATCCGTATATGGGGCAAATTGCAACGCTCCTTGCGAAAAAGCACCACTCTCAAAAAAACCAGTGCTTTTGTTAATTGAGCAATATTCTAAAACCAAATCATCGGGTTGACCGTCATAAAAGCGGCGCACAACTTGGCGTACCGTTCGATTGTCTTCCTTAAGTTCCAGAGTAGTTTCACTAGGAATATCTTCTAAAATTCCGCCTTCTGTAGATAATCGAGTAAATGAACCTTGCCAACAACCAAGATTTTGCAGCAAACATTCCCATTGCGATCGCATAAGTTTTTATAAATTCAGAATATCTAACGCATAATATAGCAATGAAAGAAATTCTCTTTACTCCTGCGGGTGTTTTAGAGGAATATCGATCAGAAATTCTGTCCCTTTACCAACTTCTGATGTGAAAGACAACTTGCCGCCATGATTTTCAGTAATAATTTGATAAGCGATCGATAGACCTAAGCCTGTACCCTTTCCGACAGCCTTAGTTGTAAAAAACAAATCAAACAAGCGATTGCGTAATTCTTCAGGAATACCTTTGGCATTATCAGAAATTTTAATAATCAAGCGATCGCCATTAGGAGTTGCAGTTTGAACTTCTGTTTGAATCAAAATTTTAGAAACCTTGCCATCTTCTCTATACCATTGAGGTCTATCGTCAATAACTTGCCAAACTCCATGTTCCAGAGCATCCTCTTCGAGCGCATCGATCGCATTAGTGAGTAGATTCATGAACACTTGATTGAGCTGCCCAGCAAAGCATTCCACCTCAGGAATATCGCCATACCGCTTCTCAATTTGAATCTCAGGACGGGTAGGGGTTACCTTGAGACGACTTTGCAAAATCAACAAAGTACTATCAATACCTTCATGAATATCAACATACTTACAACCAGCTTCATCACTGCGCGAAAACTTACTGAGCGATTGAACGATTTTCTGAATCCTTTCAGCACCAAGCCGAATCGAACCAACTAACTTTACAAAATCCTTAGAAATAAAATCAATATCTATCTGTTCTAATTTTTCTCTTATAGCCTCGGTAGGATTAGGACAATGAGTCCGATAGGCTTCTATCAAATTTAATAGCTCAGTTGTGTAAGTCTCTGCGTAGGTAAGATTACCATAAATAAAATTTACGGGATTGTTTATTTCATGGGCAATTCCTGCCACTAATTGACCAAGCCCCGACATTTTTTCAGCCTGAATCAGTTGCGACTGAGCACTTTTTAGTTCCTGTAGAGCATGTTGCAACTTTTCGGCTTGTAGTCGATACTTTTCTTCGGAAGCACGGACTAAAGCTTCAGCAGCAAGACGTTCAGTAATATCGCGCAAACTCCAAACCCTCCCTGCACAGCTATTTAAAATATTTTGCGGTTGTGAGTAACATTCCAAAGTTCTACCATCATCTAATCGCACAATCTCAAAACTATTTTGATCGATCCCCAGCCCTTTACCAAAATCACGTAAATGGTTGGAAGCAATAATCCGCTTAGCTACATATTCGAGAATATGTGAATCATCATGGGAAGTAAAAATACGATCAGGAATGCGCCAGAGATCGACAAATTTTTGATTGCATATAATGATATTGCCGATCGCATCCAAAACCAAAATACCATCCGCTGTCGCTTCAAGCGTTGCACCAAGAGCCGCAAAACTTTTATTAATTTCTGCTTCTGCGGCTATGCGATCGCGAATATTAGTGCATATATAGGTTGAACCAATCACTTCGCCAGATGGACTTTTGACAGGATTGACTCTTAAAGAAATTGGAATAAGCTGATTGTAGCGATCGCGCATTTCCAACTCACTTGCCCAAGTGCCCCCGTGCATAACTGCGGCATGGATAACTTGGGCAATCTTGGCATCTGTAAATATAGATTGAAACTGTGTTTGCAATGTAGGCAAACTATAGGAAAAAACATCGCTGAAGGCAAGATTAATGTAAATAGGTTGTCCTGTACTATCGGTAATGCAAATGGCATCACTCGCACTCTCAAGAGCTGTGCCAATTTTAGTAAAAGCATCTTCAAGATATTTACGCTCAGCAATTTCTTCGGCTAGTTGGCTCCTTAGAACCTCTGACTGGCGATCTCCCAAGTCATAACTAGCCACAATAATTCCGCCAGCCGAACCATCATCGGTGTACCAAGGTTGCGCCACTAGCTGAAAGCTATTTGGTAACTCGCCCCGCAATGCGATATCCACTTCGGCTGAATAATGCATCTGTCCGCCAACTAGACAGCGTTCCAAACCATATCTATGGGCAATCACGCTCGGCAATGAGTCATAAATATTCGTGCCAATCAGCTTTAGGCGAGGTATCCCCAACATTTTGACCCATGGCTGACTGACTAATATGTAATTTAGATCGCAGTCAAACATGGCGATCGATACTGGGCAGAACTCAACGAACCACCGTAGGTACTTTTCAGCATGATTGGCGCGATTTGCGACTGATCCCCATTGGGCTTTTGGGTTGGCTTTTGCCATCCTAACCTTACTTTTTTTAGAATTTTAGATCTTTATTAAAGAATTGTAGCGGGTTACAAATTTTTAGAGTGTGTCATCTGAACCATAATTATTTTTTTATTTCTGAAATTAAGTATGGCTATGCGATCGCTATATTAGAAATATAGCAGTAGCGAGTTATGCTAAGACAAAAACGAAACCCAGAAGATAGTTGCAGAACTAAGTTCTGCAACTATCTTTTGGGTTTTATATCTTAACTTACTGGGTTATAGCTATATTGCAATCTGAATTACTATTCTAAATAATATACAAAAGGATTCGACTTCGTGCTAAAGAATTCATGATGTACCTAGCTACAAGTGGTAGATCATCAATTCTTTAGCACCTACCCCTTCCCAGTCAATAATTAGTGTTGTGCGGCTTAGCCGCACAACACTAATAGTATATGC
>CAIJEA010000243.1 GCA_903819605.1 uncultured cyanobacterium
AGCGACGCAATTCCCTTTTGAGGTTTAGTTATTAGAACGTTTGGAGAATAAGAAAATAGCGATCGCGCCCATTGCAAAGCCACTAATGTGAGCTAGATAAGCTATCCCCGGCATATTTGGATTTGCCATCGCCGCATAAATAGTCTGTCCCGCAATCCATAAGCCTAAAAATACTGCTGATGGAATGGGAATTGCGGTAACAAAAAATCCTAGAAATACTAAACTCAAAATCCTCGCACGCGGAAATCTCACTAAATATGCGCCCATTACTCCTGATATCGCACCACTCGCTCCCAACATCGGAACCATTGACATCGGTGTAATCAATACTTGTACCAATCCCCCTACTGCTCCACATAGCAAATAGAAGAACAAAAATTTCCAATGTCCTAATTGATCTTCAATATTATTGCCAAATAGGTAAAGAAACCACATATTGCCAACTAAATGGAAGATATTAGCATGGAGAAACTGCGATGATATTAATGCGATCGCCTGCTTTGAAGGATTAGCAATGAATTCCTTTGGTGTGAGCGCCCAATTACCGATCCATTCTGAAAGTTGAAAATTTGGCAAACTAGCCTGATATCCAAAAATCAAAACATTCGCCAAAATTAATGTATAGACAACTATAGAAGTATCTTGGGTCGGATTATCGTCATGTAAAGGAAACATTGCTAACCAACAGCTACATCTTTATTAATATATAGCCAAATAAATAAAGACGGAGCTTCGTGCCGTCTTTATTTATTTGGATTAAATTAGAGGTATCACTAAGTGCTGCCTCTAATTTAATCCATATCATCAAGCTTGATGCGCGGATCGACAGCCTTGAGTAGTAAATCACCAATTAGATTACCGACGACTAACATCAAAGTTCCCAGCATCAGTCCCGCCATGACTAAATTGGTATCCTTTTCCTTAGTAGCTTCCAGTAATAATTTCCCTAAGCCTGGCCAACTAAAGAAGAACTCGGTGATAAAGGCTCCTCCCAATAATCCGCCAAATTCAAATCCTAATAGCGTGATCAAAGGGTTGATCGCATTACGCAGCGCATGGACGTAAATCACCTTACCTTCAGGCAATCCCTTAGCACGAGCGGTTTTAATATAGTCTTGTCGCAATACATCAAGCAAACTGCCCCGCATGATCCTTTGCAACCCTGCAAAACTAACTACAGTCAAAGTCAAAGTTGGCAGGATCATATGATGGGAAACATCTAAAAATTTGCCAAAAAGGGACAGATCTGCAAAATCAATGCTGGTCATACCACCAACAGGGAACCAACCAGTATTTTGGGCAAGCATCAGCAGCAAAATTGCTAGTACAAAGCTCGGAAAGCCCTGCGTTGCATAGCTAAATACTTGGATTATGCGATCGCTCCAAGTATTTTGTTTAACTGCACTATATATACCAAGGGGAATTGCCAAGAGCCATGTCGCTACTAACGAGGCAAGAGACATTAACAAAGTATTACCAGCCCGCTCAACAATCAGTGGAGTGACAGGCGCTAAACCTTGACAACGCACTCCTAGATCGCCATTCAAAGTATTCCGCAACCATAAAAGATATTGCAGTGCTTCAGGCTTATCGTAGTTCAGTTGTCTCTCTAACTGTTCGATCGTCTTTTTGGGGGTGCTGGGATTATTGCGCAGTTCCGAGAAGCAATTCCCGGGGGATTTGGTAATTGCAAAAAAACTTAAAATTGAAACGCCTAAAACTACAACGATCGCCTGTCCCAGCCGCTTGACTACAAAAACTGTAGTGTCGTTGATAATCCAGCGCCAGAAAGATCGATTTTCTCTATTTGCAGTCGTCATAGTTTAGAGCCATTCATCACTTCTAAAAGTTAAGGTTAAATTTAACCTCAATCTTATAGCAATCATCAATATAAAGTTAAGCAAAGAGAGAAGACACTAAGTGTCTTCTCTCTTTGTCAAAATGCGGATGGAGAGACTCGAACTCTCACATCAAAGATACTAGAACCTAAATCTAGCGCGTCTACCAATTCCGCCACATCCGCTTGGGTAAAGTGTTTTTTACACCGAATAGAATAATACAGCAATATAGGTGAAATGCAGCATATTTTTTTTGTGAGTTTCGCAATGCCCAAAGCAACGCCTTTACCATCTGGGTTTTATTGCTATACAATCATTGCTAATAGCTATGCTGATTTGTCTTTTGCTCTGAGTCTACTTTTAGCATTTTTGTTGAGCATGTCTGTCTAGTGCATATTCGTAAGCCTCAAAAAATCGATCTAGAGCAAATTTATCCTTGTCCTTGCCCACGCAAACGAGGAAAGTTAAAACCGATCGCCCTGACTGATGCTTTTGGTTGCGATCGCTGCTCGTTACTATTTGAGCTAGAAAATGACGGCTACAATTTATTGCAATTGGGTGGTATTGACTCTCAACGCCATACATGGCAATGGGTTGGAGAATGGCAAGCCCTTCGTGATTTCAGAAAATATCCTTTACTAGAAACAGCTCTGATTTATACAGCTTCTTTGCTTTTTTTGGGATTAGTAATGTTGTGGGCGTTAAATCTAAAATCAGCTTTGGGAATTCCTCTAGCCATTTTATTGTTTACCCTTTTGATTTTGATAATATGGCGATTGCTCTTGCTGCGTCGTCGCGATCTTTAAATTATTTACTACAGATATGTCACCAGAAGACCTAACAGGCTTCATTTATAAATCTCATACCGCAGCGTTGCAACTCGCACAAATCTCAACTAGAGATCGCGATAGTATGCTTCTAGAACTTGCCGAGGCAGTTAGGAAACATAAAAATTCGATCTTAGAAGCAAATACGCTGGATTTGGAAGCAAGTCGTGATATGGCTGTATCTGAGCTGTTACTAGAATGGCTCAAACTAACTCCAGAGAGGCTTAATCACGCGATCGAATGTCTCAAGCAGCTTTCAAATTTACCCGATCCCTTAACGCTGCAAGTTGGCATTAATGGTTATCAACGCATACCCCTCGGCGTAGTAGCTTTTGTGTATGAGGGCTTTCCTCAGCTAGGATTAATAGCTGCTGGCATGTGTCTTAAGGTCGGTAATACGATCATTCTCAAGGGTGGTAACGAAGGTAGCAATACCCAAGAAGTGATTGCAGCGATCGCGAAAGATGTACTTATTGCAAAAGGATTTCCTGAAGCTTGTATGACCTCTGTACCAAAAGGGGTTGCGCTAAAGGAGTTAATTGTCCAAGAAAAATATTTGCGCTTGGTAATTCCCTATGGTCGTCCTAGTTTTGTCCAGCAGGTAAGCAAACAAGCAACTGTGTCGGCATTGCCGATCTCCATGGGCAATTGTTACTTATATCTATCAGCTTCAGGCAATTTGGACTTTGCTAAAGAGATTATTTTGAATAGTCGCAAGGGAGATCCTGATGCTGTCAACGCGATCGAAAAAGTTGTTGTTCATCAGTCATGGCTCGATCGCGGTTTATGTGAATGGATTAAAGGATTAAAAAAACAAGGTTTATTGGTGCGTGGATGTCCAGAGACAACAGCTTCCTTCCGACAGTTTCTAGAAGAGTCCCATAGCGATGAGACTGATAAACCTAGCCAAGTTTTGATTGAACAAGCGATCGAGTCTGAAGATACTTGGGGACAAGCATATCTAGACGAGACGATCGCTATCAAAATTGTCAATGATACCGAAGAGGCGATCTCTTGGATCAATCAATATAGCAGTGGTCATGCTGATGTATTACTGACTGACTCTTTATCTGAGCGCGATCGTTTTGTCAGTCGGATTAATAGCAGTACGATTTTTGTTAATGCCCATAGCCGCTTTTGCCGTTATGGGAAGTCTGGCGATAGTGGCAACATCAAAATTGCGTTGGGTATGTCTAGTTTAAAAACGCGCGGTGCATCTAGATATCCAGGAGTTATTGATATCTATGCGCTTACGACCACTAAGCAAGTGCTTACAAGCTCTTGGTTGCATTCATAAGCCCAAAAAGAAGGCACTGGTCAAGTAATGGGAGATGGCTCCTGAAACGTCCATTTCATGCCGACAAAAAAGACGCAAATAATTCGATCATGATTTAACTGACCAGTGCCAACATTCGCGCTAATTTTTTTAACATCTATGGGTGTGTTACGACGCTTTGTGCTCAAACCCAAACCAAGAAGAAAATTTGAAACCGTTGAGAAGCAACACTTTCAAATTTTCTTCTTGTGATACTTTTGAACGCTATTGGTTTAAAAAAATTGCTATATATAGCGTTGAAGTAAAGCTTCTAGTTTCTCGACTGGCGATCGCGGAGGAAATCTCGGTAATTCTTGTTCTTGTTGGCGATCGCCTAGCACGCACAATACAGGTATTTCGTACTGATAGCGATCGAACCAGTCAGGATTACCAATGATGTCCCTGATTTCTAGCTCGAAAGATACGCTTTTAACCTGTTGTAATTTTGCTAGCAAACCTTCACACAGACAGCAATCTTGCTTGCTATACAAAATTAATTTCATAGATCTTTGTTGAATTCACTATCTCTATGTTATATTAATAACCCGTCAGGACGCATAGCTCAGTTGGTTAGAGCACCACGTTGACATCGTGGGGGTCGATGGTTCGAGTCCATTTGCGTCCATAGGCTAGAGAGGCAATATCAATAAGGCTTTTGGAAGTCCCAAACTACTATTGAAGGTTCGATTTAATTTCAATAAGCTTATATATTTTGGCTGTTAAGGGTTATTTTTGATATTAACTTTTCGCCGATGAAAATTACTATAGAATATCCGATTGCGGAAGGCTGAGACTAAGATGGTGGTACGAAGACAAGCTCTACACAATGGCTGTTGGTTTTAACAATGATGCAACTGGAAACGTAGTAGCAAGAAAGAAATCCATAGAGATAGAATTAGATACGCAAGTGGGGGATTTTGACCCAACTTTGCTAAGGTACTAGCTAAAAATCCTCGGAAAAACTGCTATATAAATCTCGGTTGCTAAATTATTTACCAAGGTAGCGAAGCATATCCCCACACATCACATTACGACACAAAAATGGAATAAATCTCCTTTAGTGTCGATTTTCTCAATCTTTGATATACAGTCGTCTAACTCTTCAATCAAATCATCCGCAAGATACTGATAGCCTTCGCTAAAAAGACTTTTTCGCTCAGATTCGCTACTTATAAAAAGCTGATGCAAAGCTCTAAGTATTGGTAAAGCCTCTGATGGAGCGAACCAAGTTTCCTTACTCCTCATCGTTTCTTCACTAGGGAATTCATCATCTTCAGACATATTGGCATCGAAGTCCGTCCAATCAAGGAATGATGAGAGTTTGACTAACCCTAAATGTTCACATACTGGATCAAGTTTTTCCATTGCATTAAACAGTGCTGAATGATCCCAATCATCCCCATCTTTTACCTTACTCTTACTTAATACCCATAGCGTCGTTCCCATTTATTTACTCCTATGGACATTACTAATTGATGTTACGTGGAACCCTCATTCCCAAACACCTTCTCCCGCAGGAGAACGGCTAGGGGTGAGGGCCGTAGAAATTTCTACGTAACACCAGTTGCTAAAAAATTATAGAGTTTAAATGAACTACGCGATCGCTATGCGAGCAAATTATTCATTTAAACCATATCTTTAGCACGTTGTGAAAAAGTATATTTATTTAGCAATCCTAAATGAGTCATGATAAATAAAAGCCTATAACAAGGGGCTTAAGCCCCTTGCCTTGCTCATAAATGATTTAGAATTGCTATAGTACGACTAAATCATAGAGTCCTATTTATAGCGACTAAAATCCTAAATCAGCCTTAGCCGTTTCTGCAACACGCAAAACTTCTGATGTAGAAATTTCTTCCCAAGGCACTTCCCCTATCTCACGATAAAAAGTTTCATCGTAAGGTCGTGTTTGCACTACCACAGGCATAGGCACTGCATGACCCAGAACTAGAACTTGCTGCTTAGAATCTAGTTTCGATAAAATTGTTCGTAAGTTACCGCTTCCAGCAACCCCTGTAAAAATTGCTTCAATATCCTTCTCATCATTTAATAAAGCGGTAATTCTTGTACCAATTTGGGACATTACTTCGTTATCAATTCCCGATGGTCGTTGATCGACAATTAGCAAAGTCACAAAATATTTCCGCATTTCACGGGCGATTGTCCCAAAAATAGTTTGTCTAGATGTATTTGGGGCAAGAAATCGATGTGCTTCTTCAATGGTGATCGTCAACTGCTGTGGGCGATCGCTAATATTTTTAGTTTGCAAAAATCGCTCAGCTTGTTGCACATAGGAATGATGAATCCGCCGCGTAATAATGTTCGTAGCCAACATATAAGAAAGCAAATTCGATTGCGAACCAAACTCAATTACGATATGTTTTCCCGCAGCGATCGAATCAAGAATGCGTTTAATATAGTTTTCAGGACAATTGGGGCGTAAGTACTTCAGATCGTCAAGACGAGTGAGCTTTCGCTGAAGCGCCATAATCGAAGATTTGCTGCCCATTTTCTGTTCGCAAAACTCTTGGATTTCTGAATTGGTCATTGCCAATAATCTCGAGATCCAACCCTTCCCAAATTCATTCCTTAAGATAATTGCATTTTCTAAACTCGCTTCCGAGAGGTTCAACTCCTCACGAATCAGCATCAAATCCTCCACATCGATTTGATCGTAGCTAATGTAAAGTTCTTGAGCGTCACGTACTCCGCGCCTTCTTGTCGAGTCAGGATCGAGTGTATAAATCTGTACTTGTGCTGGAAATAATTGCCTTAAGCCTTTAACAGTGCTAAATCTTTTGCCTTCAGTTGCTGCTTCCCAACCATATTCTGAATGCATATCAAAAATCAAGTTCACGGCTGCTTGCTTACGGATGATTCCAGATAACAATAGACGAGTTAAGAAGGATTTACCTGTACCAGATTTACCAAATACACCGTTACTGCGCTCAACAAAGCGATCGAGATCGAGACAGATATTTACTGGCATATCAATTGGCTGCCCGATCGCAAAGTTGCGTTTATGGGGATCATCCTCCCATCCAAACACGATCCGAAAATCTCGCTCTGTGGCATTAAAAACTTGAGAGAAGTGGCTGGGGATCGTCTTTACGGGCAGGAGCTGAAAATCAGAAGTTTCTTCGATAAGTTCTAAAGAGTTGGATTTTTTGCGCTTTGTCTTTTTGAGGCGATCGCTAGTTGAGCTTGTCGTGCGTTGAGTTAAAAGATCAAAGGGATTTGCTGGCACAAACATCAGCATGGGTGTTAAATTAATTGTGCCGAAGGTTCCTGTTCCAGCCAAAATTTCGGTTAAAAAAGTATTCTCTGGATCGGGCGGATTCATGAGAATTCGCGGGCTAGCAGTCCCAAGAGTAACATCGGTAAGAATACAAAAAAAGCGCGTATGCAGACCATGATCAACCAAGAATTTACCG
>CAIJEA010000244.1 GCA_903819605.1 uncultured cyanobacterium
ACCAGTTTTTTGTGGCGCGGCTCCGCCACTCCAAAAAAAACTGGTTCTTTATTTTTATTAAGTTGTAGAACCTTAATTAGAGTGAACTGTTATTGCCTAGGAACAAAACTAAAAAAGATTTAGTCTTAATTGTTTAAAAGCTTCAAACAACAACTTTTTATTCTATTTTATATTGAGATGTTGTAGTTGCCAAATTTTTCTATATATAGCCAATTCCAACAATGTATTCGATCCTACAGTGGAGACAGGTATGGACATTAACAAAATTAGTTGTCAAGTTAAATTGCCTGAAGTAATTAGTCAGACATCTTTATTCAAGCTAGGCTGGGGAACCTTCGTTAGTATTTCTATGTCTCTTGCGATCGCTGCGCCTAGCTTTGCTCAAAGTGCGATTTCTCTAGGTCGAAATTTTCGTTCTGATCCAGCAACTTTGAGTGGTAATGGCGGGGGTAGTATTAGCATTGCAAGGATCGCAGGGATCGCTGATAATTGTCGCGGTTTTGCAAACACTACCCCCAATCACACAATTACTCTGACTGAAACTTTTCCTTTAATGGATATTCTGGTTTATACCAGTAATATCAATGACGATCCAACCATGTTAGTTAAGGGACCCAATGGGATCGTCATCTGTGCTGCTGATGAATCGGGTGGACGTTATCCCCAAGTTAGTCGCCGATTGCCTAAGGGAAAATACGAAGTTTGGGTTGGTTCTAAAACTATTAATCAATCTTTTCCATACACGTTGTCTTTGAGTGAAATACATCAAAAATGAAATTCTTGAAACTGCCGATATCTTTATTAGGATTTGTTCTAGCACCAATGTTGCTATCTGTGTCTCCAAGCCTAAGTCAAGAAGCTCTGAAACCAGTCTCACCGAGATTTTCCCCTGATCCTCAAGTTTATTCGGGTAAGGCTGGTGGAGATCAGCCTTTGCAAAGTATTACTAGTAAAGCTAATGGACAGTGCCAAGGCTTAGCGGATCAAACTCCGAATCACTCTTTAACAGTACTGAAAAATTTTGGTTTTTTGAGTTTGAAGGTATCTGGCGATCGCGATCTATATCTGTTAGTTAAAGGTCCTGATGGAGATTATTGTCGTAGTGGTAAAAATGCTGAGTTATCAGGTGCTTGGGTAGCTGGAAAATATGATATTTGGATTGGTACGGCAAATGGCGATCGCGCAACTTATCAGCTATCGATTAGTGAAACTAGTCAATAGTTTAGATTTTGACTAGCTACCGACAGTATAAGGATGTCTGAGCGAAAATGTTGAAGGCATTACTATACTATTACTCTATTAATTACTATTTAGAAATATTCCAGTAGGGGAGCTGTTGATTTGGTTCGATTTTGACTCCTTGTAATCCTTTTTGGGCAAAGGCATATTCTTTGTTTTGCCAGAGGGGAATAAATGGTACGTCTTGAGCCAAAATTTCTTGAATCTGTTGAAGTTGCTGCGATCGCTTATTAGAATCTCGTTCTTTGCGCTGATTAGCGATCAATTCATTCATTTTAGGATTGTTATAAAATGAGCCTTGAAACTGACTACCCCCTTTCTTGCAAAGATTGCCCTCTGCCTCTTCGCACTCTAAAAATGGCTTGATGTAGTTATCAGGATCGAGAATATCGGGAACCCAATCTAGTAGATAGGCAGGATATACGCCCTTATCGAGAAAGGCATAGCCAACAGTATTTTCAACCCGTTCAGTTTTGACTTGTAGAATTTTACCAACATTTTTTTGAATTGATGCGCGGAGAGTGCTCGCGATCAGGTCGCCATTGCCACCATATTTGGGTGAATACCAAATTGAAATTTGAGCTGGCTTATCGTCTGAATATCCTGCTTCTTGGAGTAATTGACGAGCTAATTTGCCATTACCATCTGCATATTTCTGCTCAAATACTGGTCTGGATTCGTTGAAAGAACTGGGAATCAAGCTGTATAAAGGCTCGCGTTGATTGAAAAATATGCGATTTTGTAAAAGAGGGCGATCGATTGCTGCTGCCAGAGCTTGGCGTACCCTCACGTCATTAAGTGGTGCTTGCTGAGTATTTAGTACCATATACAAGATAGTTGCACCCTGACCTGATGCGATTGTCCAATCATTTTGTTTGGCATTAGCTTCAACATTCTTGATCTGAGTTGGCGTGAGTGTCTGAAAAGCAATGTCAACGACACCAGTTTTAAAAGCATTGAGCAAGTTGGCATTTGATGAGAAAAACTGAATGTCAACACCCTTGTTAACAGGTTTTTTACCCCAATAGTCGGGAAATGCATCAAGCCGTAAGTAACTACCCTCGACAAACTGTGTAACTTGATAGGGACCAGTTCCCACTAATTTATCTGGTAAGAATAATAACTTGCCTGTTTTCTCGTCTTTAATATGCTTGTATACCTGTGGTGAAATCGCAGCAGCACCTGTAAAAGCAAGAAACTTAGGAAAAAATTGTAGAGGTTGTTTGAGCTGAAAAATTAATTCGGCATCGCTAGGGGCTGAGATAGAAGCAATTACATCACTTAAAATGGATGCTGGTGCGCCTTCTAAATTCATGAAGCGTTCCAAAGCAAATTTCATCGTGTAAGCATTAAAATTTGTACGATCGTGAAATTTAATCCCTGTCCGAACTGGCACTGAGTAAGTTAAACCATCTTCGCTAACTTTTGGCATATCCGTTGCTAATTGCGGCACAATCTCGTTTGAGCCTTCTTTGTAGCTGTAAAGGCGTTCAAGGGAGTTGTAGAAAATATTACTAATGAAAAATTCGTTAGCATCAGCAGGATCGAGTGTGCGGATAGTGCTAGTCGTCCCTAAAACAATACGCTCATCCGTACGATCGCTAATTCCCAATTTGTTGCCATTATTAATATTTCTACTATTGGTGCAGGCAAATAGTGTGGTTACTGTAATTAGAGCGATCGCAAACCAAGCGAAAAGACGACGCAGCAAATATTTCATGGATCGATTTAGCCGAAAACATAACAGTAGTTCTTCCTGCTAAATCTTCTCACAATGTCGCAACTATATAACGTTGTAAGAGATCGCTCGATTGTGCCCTTGATTTTTTGCTGCATACTTCGCTTGATCTGCTTGGGAAATTAGATCTTCAGGACTTAGTTCCGATGTCGGAATCAGGCTAGCGAACCCGATGCTAAGGATGACGAGATCGCTTAAAGATTCGCCAGTTTCGACAACTGTCACAAAGCAGTCAAATAATTCTGGTGCGATCTTTTACTCTGCCTTTTTTACCTTTTTTAGTCTAAACTCCAAGCCCGTAAAGTTGCGCCCCTGTGGGGGCGCAACTTTACGGGCTTGGATGTACATAATCATTTTGTAGCAGCCAAATATTCTCATTTGCAGCACATTTCCCTTTCAATCCACCAGAAACACTTGTACTTCCAAGGAGAGTTAAACTATAACTATCCAGATAGTGTTGACTTACCTCCTCGTTACTAATTGAAAAAGGAGGTCCAGCTATTGAGCTTTGGTCATATTCATAGCAAATTAGTAACTGCGGTGCTTTATCAGTAATCTTCATTAAGTGTGTTGTATATTGATTTCGCATTGTCTCAGGTAGAGCCACTAAAGCTGCTCTGTCATAAATTGCAGCAACTTCCCCAAGCATTTTGCTGGATAAGTGAAATATATCGCCAACAAATATGTCGATATTTGTCGCGCTGTAGCGCTCTAATTCCCCAACTCTCGATATTTTTGGTTCTATCTCAAGCTCCATAAATAATTGCTCAATGGCTATTTTGCTCAATTCAGCTCCAGCAACTCTGTAGCCATTAGAAAGTAGCCAATCAATATCAAGAGTTTTGCCACACAGTGGTACAAATACACGACTTCCTTTTACTAAAGAAAGCTCTGTAAAATATCTGACCAGTAGTGAATTAGCTTCTCTATTGTGAAAAGCAATCTCATCTCTTTCCCACTTTTGATGCCAAAAGCTTGCATCCATAACAAATCCTTCCTAATCTTATTCTTTTAGACTTTCTTAACTCTCTTTTGACCGAGCTACTTTCTTACAATCAGAAATCAATTTTTAATTAGTGCTAATCGTTGTTATTTCTAGAAGTTGCTCAAGGCTGGGGACAGCTATTTCTGAAGATCGATCGCTTAGCCATAACCAATACTCATAATTACCAGTACGACCTTGAATTGGTGAAGGTGTTAAACCTTGAAATTGCCAACCCAATCCTTGAGCAGTTGCTAACACCTGAGCGATCGCCTCAGCCCTAATTTTTGGTTCGCGCACAATTCCATTTTTACCCACTTTGCCCTTTCCTGCTTCAAATTGTGGTTTCACTAGCAGTAAACTCTCACGGGGCGATCGCAGCAAATTCCATAGTGCAGGCAAAATTTTTGTCAGCGAAATAAACGATAAATCCAACACCGCAAAGTCAGGAACGACATCTTCTGGAGAATACAAATCCTCAGCCGTGAGATGTCTTAGATTAGTCCGTTCTCGCAAAACCACTCGCTCATCACTGCGAATTTCCCATGCTACTTGCCCATACCCGACATCAATTCCATAGACCTTTGCCGCTCCCTGTTTGAGCATACAGTCCGTAAATCCCCCCGTCGAAATGCCACCATCAAAACAGGTGCGATCGCGTAAATCCATTCCAAACTTAGTCAAGGCTCCTGCTAGTTTTTCACCACCTCTCGATACAAATGGTGATTGTTGCTTCACTAAAATCACTGCATCATCCTTGACCTCAGTGCCCACCTTATCAATCACCTGCTGATTGACCTGCACCCAACCAGCCCGAATGAACTTCTGAGCCTGCTCCCGCGACGGTGCAAGCTCTAAGTCAACCAATAAAACATCTAAACGCTTTTTCAAACTTTATCGAACCCACTTACATATATCTACTTTAAGCATAAGCCTTACAGTTATTGCAACTTACACAAACCAAAGTAGAGAGGAACTTAAAGTTCCCCCTTCCACTTTCTCAAATCTAGACTCCTTGAAAATATGCCGTTACACCAAAAATGATAAACAGGAATCCGCCGATCGCTGTAATTACTCGTTCGGAAATTCTACCTGCAATTAAGCGACCACCAATCACCGCGATAGCCGTGCAAATGCCATGCCCTAAAATCGCACCGAGGGTGACAAAAATTGGATTATAGGCTGCGGCTAAGGCAATCGTGCTAATTTGGGTGCGATCGCCCCATTCCGCAACAAAAGTCATTACAAAAGCCTGTGTCCAAACCCCTAACCAAGGATAGCGAGATAAAATACTGCTCAATAATTTACCGAGAATTGGCAGTTTGGCGATTGAATTGGGAGAATCTTGAGTTTCTACCGCCTCTTTTGCCTCGTGAACGACCTCTTCATCCGATTTCGCAGACATTTGCGATGCATCGTAAATTAATTTGGCACCAAAGATTAGGAATAAGGCAATTTCACCATAGTGAATGTAGATTTTTGGAAATAGAGATAAAGCTTGCCCTAATACGACAGAAATAATCGTCATCACTGCGAGGGCAGATAATACTGCGGAAAAAACAGTACGGCGTGAATGACGCATAGCCAGAATTACAGCGATAAAAAAAGTTTTATCGCCTAATTCGGAAACTGTAATTAATAATAAACTTGCTGTAAAAGCTGTTAGCACTCTGGCAAACTCCTTCAGGTTTTGAAAAGTCCTGAAAATTAGCTTGAAGAGATACGCAAGACCTCACCAAGCTCACATCAGGTGTGAACTCAGTGAAAGTCTCGCTGCCAAGCTTTTAGAAGGATCTAAATAAAACTTGTCACTTGAACCAGTCGGTTAGACAGTATGTTGACTCAAGTGGAATTACCTTTAAGGTAATTAGCTACTCCCTTTCATATAACTTCTAGTTTATAACAAAAAAGAGGCAGTGCTTTGCACCACCTCTTTTTTATTATTTATTTAAATTTCAGCAGTAGTTTCTTCTAGCGCTTCAGGAATAATTTCTTCAGGAATTTCAGGTTCTTCCATTGCATCAGGAACTTCATACTCTTCCTCTTCAACTGCTGCTACAGGGATTTCCATCACCGCAGGAGCTGCATTTAGCTGTTCGCGATATTTCGCAGCCATCTCTTCAGCCTTAGCATAAACAAGTTGCGGATCGCGCACCATGTCACCTGGTTCGGCTTCGAGTTGCTTGGTAGAGAGTGAAATCCGTCCACGCTCAGCATCAAGATCGATGATCATTACCTTCACTTCGTCATTGACGTTGAAGACATTGTGAGGGGTTTCAATATGTTCGTGGGAGATTTCGGAGATGTGGAGCAAGCCACTCACACCACCGATATCAATAAATGCACCGTAGGGCTTGATCCCACGAACAACGCCAATCACGACTTCGCCAACTTCGAGCTTGTTCATCTTGCGCTCGACGAGGGCACGGCGATGGCTGAGGACGAGACGGTTGCGGTCTTCATCCACTTCCAAGAACTTGAGTGGCAACTCTTCGCCGACTAGTTCTTCCTTAGGTTTGCGAGTGCTGATATGAGAACCAGGGATAAATCCGCGCAGTCCTTCGATTCTGACCAGAGCGCCACCACGGTTGGTAGCGAAAATAAGCGATCGCACAGTTGCGTCTTCTGCTTGCAACTGACGTACACGTTCCCATGCTCTCATGTACTCAATGCGGCGAATCGAAAGAGTTAGTTGTCCTTCTTCGTTTTCGTCAGCGAGAATGAAAAACTCACGGGTTTCATTGTTTTGTAAAACTTCTTCAGGTTGATCAACGCGGTTGATCGACATTTCCTGAATCGGGATGTACGCTGCTGTCTTTGCGCCAATGTCAATAAGTGCGCCCCTAGGCTCAATGCTAAATACTGTGCCTGCAACAATGTCGCCAGGGCTGAAGTGATAATCGTACTTATCTAAGAGTTTCGCGAAGTCTTCATGAGTGAAGCCGACATTGGTGGCTGTAGCAGTTTTGGCCCGATTGATCATAACTAAATTTTTCCTTGTTCCTGTTTTGAATTTATCTGGTTTCCTCCCAGAAATGTAATGGCAGTAGCTATTACAGCTTGTTGCTGTTTACATCCTATGCCTATTTATGTCGTTAATATTTTTAGTAAAACCTATAGGCATAGGTTTGCAATTATAGCGTACTTAAGCTGCATCTCGAAAGTGTTAGCAAATAATTTTTATACGAGAGCGTGTATAAAAATTATTTGTGAAGCCTACTCTCGTATAGCGCTTTTCAAGCAAGCGAGTTATAGAGGTTTGGGGAAACAAAATCGTACTTCACTAGACTGGGAAACACTATATTCTTTGGAGCTTGACCATAAAGAAACCATCCATATCGTGCTCGTGAGGCAAGACTTTAATCCAGCCCCGATCGCTTACAAAGTGAGCCGCAGGATTATCGACATCGGGTGGAACAATTTGCCAATCGGGATGATTGATTAAAAACTGCGTAATTACTTCTTCGTTTTCGGCAGGATGTAGGGTGCAAGTACTGTAAACAATTACACCCTCAGGTTTTACCCAATGAGTAGCACGCTCCAGAATTTCGGCTTGAGTTTTCGCTAATTTATAGGGTTCTTCGGGAGTTTGTCGCCAACGGGCATCGGCATGACGATGTAATGTACCTAAGCCAGAGCAAGGCACATCTAATAAAACGCGATCGCACTTGAGATTTGCAGAATCTTCTGGGATACCTACAAATTCACGGGCATCGATCTCAATGGTTTGCACATTAGCGATCCCTAGCCTTGCCGTATTTTGATCGATCTTTCTCAGACGGTTGGCTAGGCGATCGAGAGCGTAAACTTTGCCCGTGTTTTTCATGCGATCGCTAATATGGGTCGTCTTTCCCCCAGGGGCAGCGCAAGCATCAATAATGATTTCATTCGGTTGGGGATCTAACAGGTAAGTAACTAATTGAGCGCTAGCATCCTGTACCGACCACCAACCTCCTTTAAATTTTGGCAATTTACTAACATCCCCTGCCCCCTGCCCCACGCGAATACCATCAGGTAAATAGAGAATTGGCTGTGCTTCAATTTCAGCTTCGGCAAAAGCAGCTAGGACTTGATCCCTTGTTGCATGTAAAAGATTGACCCGCAAATCGAGATGGGGTGTTTGGTTAAACCAATTACAAATATTTGCGATCGCTTCTTGACCAAATTCTTTTTGCCATAGCTCGATCAACCATTCAGGATAACTATAAAAACTGGCGGGATCGGTAATATTGGCGAGAATATCTTCCTTTTCTTGAGCTCTGAGTATGGATCGCATTACCCCGTTCGTAAATCCCGACAAGCCCTTTAAATTATTTTCTTTGACCAATTCCACCGTGGTATGAACGATTGCTGATGGCTTGATGCGATCGAGAAAACATAGTTGATAGATCCCAATCTGTAAGATTATTAATAAGTCTGGTGGTAATTTTGTGGTTGGTTTTTGTGAGAAGTTTTGCAAAACCGCATGCAACGTTTTTTGGCGACGCGTACATCCATAAACTAACTCTGTGATCAGACGGCGATCGCTTTCTGAGAGAATTGTGTTATCTTGCCGCACACGCGAGAGCGTACAGTCAAGTGCAACGTCGGCGTAGGCGTTTCGTCTTTGGATCAGGCGAAGGGCTTCTAAGGCAATCTGTCGAGAGTTTTTACTCGTCATCGGCAATTTCAAAGACTATTTACTAAGGACTAATTAAAAGATTAAGCAGCAAAATTCTAGAATTAGCAAAATTCAATGATTGTACAGTAGACAAACGCGACCATAATTTGGTATCTAAGAGCGTATATTCGGGTAGCTTTTAATTATCTGTTACAAAGCTGCAAAAAAGCTTTCGGTTTGCAATGAATGTGGTGATTATTGTGGGTGTGAGGATTGGCAATGGTTGATACTGGTGTGAGAGTTAGGAAAGCGAAATTTCCGACGGGAAGTAGCCTAGCACTTGGGTTGGCAATCGGTTTAGTAAGTTTAATTGTTGGTGTCGATCTTTTCCTGAACCCTAATATAAGTTCAAGACTTTTGCTACCCTTTACTTTTGGTAGTGCTGGTGTTGCCTTGCTGGGGACTTTCGCTGTGCCTGCTCTACGCCGTCTTAAGGCTGGACAGATAATTCGTGAAGATGGACCTCAAGCTCACCTTAAGAAACAAGGTACGCCAACGATGGGAGGGATATTCATTATACCTGTTGGCATCCTGCTTGCGCTGATATGGTCGGGGTTTAATGAAAAAGTAGTTGCTTGTAGTTTGCTGACTCTTTCATTTGCTTTTATTGGTTGGTTAGATGATTGGAGAATTTTACGCCGCCATTCTAATAAAGGTTTGTCTCCTCGATCCAAAATCTTACTCCAAGCATTGTTTGCGGCTTGTTTTTGTGTTTGGCTATCACTAACTCAAAACTGGCAAGCGATCGCTACAATAAATTTACCGCTACATTTTGTGCTTCCCTTAGGGTTGCTGTTTTTTCCTCTCGCTTTATTTGTATTCCTTGGTAGCAGTAACGCCACTAACCTCACCGATGGTCTAGATGGGTTGGCTGGTGGCACGGGGGCGATCGCATTATTTGGAATGGCTTTATTGTTATTCCCTCAAAACAAAGAACTATCAATTTTCTGTATGTGTCTCAGTGGTAGCTATTTAGGTTTTCTGTGGCACAATCGCTATCCTGCAAAAGTATTTATGGGTGATACGGGATCGCTTGCTCTAGGGGGGGCGCTTGCTTCTACCGCTATCCTCGGTAACTTGCTCTGGGCTTTTCTAATTGTGGGCGCAATTTTTATCTGGGAATCTATCTCAGTAATTGTGCAGGTTTCCTACTACAAGGCAACTAAGGACGAAACGGGTATGGGCAAACGTCTTTTTAGAATGGCTCCTTTTCACCATCACTTAGAGCTAAGTGGCTGGCATGAGTTGCATGTAGTTAGAGCTTTTTATCTGACAGGTGGATTTCTAGTTGGAGCGGCTCTTTTGATTAATAAACTCTAACTGGATTTTTAGGAGAGGCGATGCTATGCACCGCCTCTTTTTTGTATAAAACCCAGAAGAGAGTTGCGGCGCGAAGCGGCGCAACTCTCTTCTGGGTTTTTCTTTTTCCTTACCATAACTGGCTAATGCTATATTTAATCGCTGACTGTGATATTAAAATTACCTTATTGCCCATAGAAATAAACCCTCGATCGCAGGCATAGCGAAGAAAAAAGTGGATAAGAAAAAAGTACTTCTACTGTCTGCAAATCCATCGAATACCGATCGCTTGCGGGTTAAGGCAGAATTTCGGGAAATTGAAGAATGTTGTTGGAAGTCGAGTTTGCGCGATCGCTTTGCGATTGTGTTGAAAGCATCGGTGTGAATTGATGACTTGCAGATGAATCAGGCGATCGGCGATTTGGCGGCGATCGAGTTTGCCAAAGGTTTCTATGGGGCTTTGTTTGAAGGGCGATCGATCAAGGATGCTTTTGAGCTAGGTAAAAAGATAAAAGGAAAAAATTCTGATTAAGCTAGAGAATATGTAACAAAGTAAAAATATGAACGCAACAATAGCGATCAAACGAAGGATTATTGAAATTGTTAGGAGCTTACCCCTAGCCAAACAGAAGCAAATTTTAGATTTTGCTGAATTTATTTGTAGTCAAAATACCCCCACAGAAACACCCACATTTAGATCAGAAAAACATACTCCCTTCTCACCAAAAAAATAGGCATTAAAAAGTGAATAATTAGGGGTGGGCGGCGCA
>CAIJEA010000245.1 GCA_903819605.1 uncultured cyanobacterium
CTCCGCGCCGCCAATCAACTCTTGGGTTTTGTATTTAATTGTGCCGAGTTACTTAATAAGCGATCGCATATTTGCTGTAGAGTTCTCGCCTCATCGTCTGAGATGTGACTAGCAAAATACTCAGAAATGCCCTCAGCATAAACTACCCACATCTTTTTCTGCATCTCAAAACCTGCTTCAGTTAAGACAGCGTAAGTCCCACGCCGATCGCTGGGACAGGATTTTCGATAGAGCAAATCTGCTTTTTCTAAGCGATCAACTAATCGCGTTAGATTGCTACGGGTTAATAGAATTTTTTCCGCTAGCTCGCTCAATCGTAAGCAGTTATCAGGAGCTTCCTTGAGTGTGAGCAGCACATCGTACCACTCCAAAGGTGGCAGATCGGCTTGAGTTAGCTTTTCGGCAATGCGATTGAGTAGTCTCGTATGGACGGTCAAAAGCGATCGCCAAGCTGAATTTCGTAAAGGATCTAAGGCTGAATTGGTTGACATACTTCCAGTATCCAAAAAAATCGTTGCAATCGCAATTATAAAAATAGGCTTTATAGAGGAATCGCTTCGCGATTCCTCTATTTTTTAGTTGCAATTGCAATTAAATATGCTAAATTAATTTTAGTTGTAATTGCAATTAATGTAAATGCAACTATATCCAAATATTAGCCACATTTACAAATTGCCATGTTGCCTAAACTCAAGCTAATCAGCCATACCCTTTGTCCTTACATGCAGCGATCGCTGATCGCAGTAATCGAAAAACAAATTCCTTGCGATCGCGAATATATTGACCTTGCCAACAAACCTGACTGGTTTCTCAAAATTTCGCCATTGGGTAAAGTTCCACTTCTAATCGTTGATGATGAAGTCTTATTTGAATCGGCAGTAATTTGTGAATATCTCGATGAAATCACCCCAGATTCGCTACATCCACCAGATGCTTTAACGAAAGCAAAACATCGCTCTTGGATCGAGTTTGGCTCAAATTTACTGGCAAAAATTGCTGGTTTCTATGCGGCGAAGGATCGAGAAACCTTTGAAGCAAAACGTTTAGATTTGATTGCAAATTTAGAGCTGTTGGAAGCACAACTCAATGCAGCACCATTTTTTGCTGGTGAAAAGTTTTCGCTGATTGATGCGGTCTATGCCCCAATCTTTCGCTATTTCGTCGCCTTCGATCGCTATCAAAATTTTGGCTTTAGAGATCGCACTCCCAAGGTTAATGCTTGGCGCGAAGCTCTATTACAAAGACCATCAGTTCAGCAAGCTGTTGCCGAAAATTATTACGATTTACTAGATGAGTTTCTCAAAAAGCGAAATAGCTTTTTAGCAGAATTGATTAAATAGCGATCGGGCGCAAAGCGCCCATCACTATCAACTAGATCTTTTGCCACAGCTGGATTTCATAGCACAGATGTCTATGGAAAAGGGATGATGCTTGGAGACCTTCTGTAATCAATTTCTTGATTGACTTTCCGAAGAAGTAACGCAGCACTTTATAGATCGGTGGAACTGCGATCGCGATCAGATTACCGATATATTTCATCGTGGAAACCCCAAAGGTTTGGAAGCTCTGCACGCAAATATCTAAAGTTGGGGCAATATGTGCGGAAATATCATCAGTCTTGACTAACTTAAATCCAGCATTTTCCATTGACTTATGCAGATCGGCATTAATCAGACAGTTGGAAAACATTCCTTCCTTATATTCAGGATCTTTTCGCAACATATCTGCTAATAGTACATAACTGCCAGATTTCGTCACAACAGCCGAACCATCAGCAATCATTTCTGGGGACATATATTGAGTGCTTTCGCTAAATAGAATTAAGTCATAGGTAAGCTGTGGAGAATATTTCGCAGGATCTTGCACGAATTCTTGGAAGGTATCGACATGGAATAAAGCCTTGCCATTAGTACGTTCTAGGAAATTAGCCTGTTGCAGTGGATCGGGGGCTAATCCTTCAA
>CAIJEA010000246.1 GCA_903819605.1 uncultured cyanobacterium
GTCCTAAGCAAAACTTGCTTTGCTATAGCGCAAAGCTCTGTAAGAAGAGAGTAAAAAGGGAGCGAAATCGCTCCCTTTTTATTTTTAGACAAATATTAAAGTGTTTGCTCGTTATTGGGGCGAGGACGTACACGACTTGGAGTCGTATCTGGCTCAGGCAAAGGCGTATATTGATTGCCAGTAAAATCTTTGCTCACTCGCAAACGTTGGCTGGCGATCGTAATACCAGACTCTCGGACTAAAACTACTGAAATCCAGCGATCGCCTGAAGAAAAAGGTGCTTGACCAATCTTAAACAAACCACCCGCAATTAGTGGTCGCAGATTGATCGTATTTTCATTGAGGAAATTTTTGGCTTCGACTGGCTCCTCGATCGCCGCACCTAATACGAGACTCGTTCCCAGTGGTTCGGTAACGATCGCATCAAGAACATACTGACGACCGACACCAATTAACTCAGGTACTTTTAGCTTGACCGTGGGTGGTGCTTCACCAGAACTTAGAGAAGACTGTTCCGCCAGAACTTGTTGCGATACAACTTGCAATTGACCATTGATATTTTTATAGGTCTGAGTGGAGATTAACCTTGCATCTAGTTTAAAGTTATCGTTCTCAGCCCCCTTCATGCCCTGCACCATCGTCACAGTTTCCGCCGTAATCAGGTCGCCTTGTTTGTCCCATTTCGAGATTTCCGTGCGATAACTAATATTTTTGTATCGCTGCCAAAGTTCGCTTAGTACCTGCTTGTAGCGATCGCGATCGAGTCCATCCGAGGTATTAAAATTTGGTGCATAGTACTTCATCACCGCTTCAATATCTTGCTTACTGGCGGCTTTGTCCAAGGCAAATACTATATTTGATAGTTCGGCTGGAGCAGGTTTGGATGATTGGGCAGCAAGCACGGGATTAGCGATCGGCGCAACCGTAGCAACTGCCGCAGAAACAAGTAACAGAGCAATTCTTTTGAACATGCGTAACTCTAATCAATAACCTGTAACGATACTAAACTATGGAGATGGCAACATGTTGACAATTAACTAAGCCCATATGTTTTTTAGAAAAAATACGTTTTGCACGTCGTTCTTCAAAAATCTGGTTTTATTATCATCGCAAAATGCTTTAGCCAGTTGATAAAGCGAGAAATTGTTTCTCACTTATACGTCCTGATTGATATAGTGTCTCATTTATTTCTGAGATTTTTAATACCGCATGGGGTGAATATCCACTTTCTTTAATGCGATCGCATACTCCCACCTCATGATCGATAAATACGACGATATCACGCACCTTGAGACCGCAGCTTTCAATTTTTTGTGCGCCCTCAACGGCACTCTTTCCTGAAATCAAAATATCATCGACGACCACAATAGTTTCGCCAGCTTCATAGTTACCCTCGATCAAGCGTCTCGCACCGTATGCCTTAACCTCTTTACGGGGGAAGATGAGCGGAAAGTTTAGCCGCAAAGCCAATCCTGAAGCAGTGGGTAGGGAACCATAGGGAATGCCTGCAATGCGATCGAATTTGAGATTTTGCAAAATTTCGCCATACGTACCGATCACCGCATCAAATACTTGAGGATTAGAGATAATCCGCCGCAGATCGATGTAGTAAGGGAAAATTTGACCAGAAGCTTGCACAGTCTCTTCAAAAGTAATGCAACCAATGTCAAACAATTGCAAAATTAAATTGGCATGGGGATGTCCTTGGCGATCGAGTAGGCATACATCAGGTATCCAGAGATCGCAAGTGGGAAGTTTATGATTGGCAGTGGTTGAGGCGATCGCTTGGTTCACTTCATCTCGTAGCGATCGCACTAATTCCGATGGTTCACCGATCGCCAAAGCATCCTGATTGACTGGCAAGATCAATCCGCCTCCATTGGCATCTAGCCCAGCATTGAGAATTGCCGATAGGTTTTCGATTCTCTGACCATTAGCGTTACTATTTGCCCAAATACTCCGCGCCAAAATTAAGCGTTCAGGAGCTAGCGATCGTACCTTTGCCAAGGCATCAGGAATAGCTGCACCAACCTCAAGCATCAATTGCTCTTGTCCCGCCCAAGCTTGGCAATTTTGTACTGCCCTTAGATATAAAGGATTGTCTCGATTAGGATAATCCTGAAAATCTTGCGCGGTTATATTCGATGAATAGCAACTCACAAAAACTGCTTTATCTGGGTACATCAAAAAACGCGCCGCCAAGTCTTGTCCCAAATAGGGACTCAAGGTAATCGCATCTACACCCCATTGCTCAAAGGCTGTCCGCGCCATCACTGTGCTGCTATTAAGATCGGCGTGCTTGGTATCAAGAATAATGGGAATTTCGGGAGGAATTGCCGCTAAAGTCTTTGCCAATAGCTCTAATCCACCTGTCCCCAATGCCGTGTAAAATCCCAAAGTTGGCTTGTAGGCACATACTAGATCGGCAGTGGACTGAATGATGAAATTCATCCATTCCCACAAATAGGCAACGGCGCGATCGTGATATGCATCAGAGTTAATCTCAGAGTCATACTTTTCCCTATATTTGGCAGGCATCACCTCAGGATTAGGGTCTAAACCCAAACACAAAATACTCTGATTTGTGGCGATCGCCGCCCTGAGTTTTGATGCAAAGCGCATAATTTGAAAGCCTAATTTGGAAAATATGCAACAAATATACTCCTTGCCTCTTCATGAAAACAGATTTTATTTTTTTGTTACTGTAAGCGCATTTGTCACCACATCAGGTTTCATGAAAATATACTTAAAAATCTGTTTTTGCCTGTAGGTACTTGTGAGTAAAAGCATTTTTTTGTCTTATTAATGATCGCGAGTTGTCATATTTCCTCGAAATTGATGTAGAATCGCACTCGTTCTCGTCACACATATTTTCAGAGCATCATCTTCAGCCTTCTACAAGGCTCATTGTGCATTTTTGTACTGCTTGTAGCTTGCTCTCAAACGTCCTACAGCGTAACTTTCCTAATGCAAAACTTTATTTCTCGCTCCCTACATTTATTTGATGATTTGTTGCATGGTCACAGGCTACGTAATAAATCTAAATCCCTGAATCTTCGATTGCTATTGTTGACCCTTTGTGGTTTGACTAGCAGTTTAGCGATCGCTGCTCCCATAGCCCATGCAAATCGTCTCGAAACCTTTGTCTACGATTTGACCGATAGCAAGATTGAATTTTCGCTCAAAAATGACATTGAGCCAAAGGGAACTGTAATTAGTAATCCCCCGCGCATTGTGATCGATTTACCAGGAATTATTTATCAAGGACCAACGGTACGGCGGCGAGTAGGTCGGGGAGTACAAGCTGTGCGTGTTGGTCAGGTTGATGCCAATACAACCAGAATGGTGGTCGAGTTTTCGCCCGAAATTACCCTCAATCCACAGGATTTACGCCTCAAGTCCGCACAACCTGGACATTGGACGATGCAGCTTCCCCAAAATATTGCTGCGATCGATTTGAATAGTATTACTAGCTTCGCGTTACCTGTAACGGGACCAATTAGTTCTGGATTTGGTTGGCGTGTGCATCCTATTACAGGTGAAAGAAAATTGCATAAAGGAGTTGATTTCGCGGTTGCCACTGGCACACCAATTTTTGCGGCGGCAGATGGCGTTGTCACCTATGCAGGATGGACTGATGATGGCTATGGCAATGTTGTCGAGCTGCATCACGAGAATGGTGCAGTAACTCTCTATGCTCACGCCAACAAGGTATATGTGTCACAGGGACAGATCGTAAATAAGGGACAGGCGATCGCTGAAGTTGGGACGACAGGACGCAGTACGGGGCCACATTTGCATTTTGAAGTGCAACCTGATGGTAAAACTGCTGTCGATCCGATGGATTATTTACAACTTCGCCAAGTAACTCTTGATTTAGCTTCTAATAGCTTTAAAGATTAAAAAACAGAGGCGCTTTGCGCCTCTGTTTTTTAACTAGATACAGCATCATGCATAACTAAAGCTAAACATAAAACCCTAAAAGTGCCGCTTCGCGGCACTTTTAGGGTTTTATGTCGGCGCAAAACGCTATAACTCTTGTAAAGCAAGATGAAAAGCGGTAATAGATTTGGCATCGAGGCTAGTGTCAGCAGTTTGCGATCGCAACAAGGCTTCGATTTCTTCACGACTGAGCAAGACTACTTCTATCTCTTCATCTTCATCCTGAGCAGGTGGATGTTCTAATTTAGTGAGATCTTGGGCAAGGTATGCATGGATAATCTCATCAGAATAGCCTGGACAAATATAGAAACCTCCAAGATATTTCCATTTACTAGCGCTATATCCAGTTTCCTCTTCGATTTCGCGCTTAATTGTTACGTCATGATCTTCGCCAACTTCCAGCGTTCCCGCAGGAAATTCTAATAGATAGCGCTGAATTGCAAATCGATATTGTTTGACTAAAACAAACTTGCCATCGGCAGTTACAGGAACCGCTAGCCCAGCACCTGGATGCTTGATATATGAATATTCTCCTGTGATCCCATTAGGTAGTTTGATGCGATCTACATGAAATGAAAATTTGCTGCCTTGATAACTGAGGCGATTTTGCAAGATTTGTGAAGATATAATATCTGACATGAAAATTTGTTATGGGAAAATCTCAGCCTATTTTACTTGACAACTCGAATTGTTTTGAGGCTATCATCACTTGCCCCATTAATAATGCCACCCGATCGCAAAATACATTGCAACATTTCCACAACTTCTATCGTAATTTCCTCGCCAATACAAACTAGAGGAATCCCAGGCGGATAGGGGCATAGAGATTCAGCGCTAATTCGTCCGATCGCTTGATGCAAGGGAAGGCGATCGCTCTCAGCCAAATAAGCTTCACGAGGAGTAAGTCTAGCTTGGCAATTCGTAATTCGTAATTCGTAATTAATTTTTCCTTTTTCCTTTTTCCTTTTTCCTTTTTCCTCATTAAGCTGTCGGAATCCGTGAATCAGACGCTCAATGTCAGATTGAGTATTGCCCAGACTAAGAATAAAAACTAATTGATTAAGTGTGGGCATTTCTGCCATGACATCTAGTTGAGAATGCAGGCATACATCTGCTTCAAATCCTGTGATTCCCATACGATCGACCATGACCGTTAGACGGGTCGAATCAAGGGAGGGAACTTCGACTTGGCTAAATGTTCTTAAATCAGGAATTTGATTTAATCGAGATCGCGCTTCTTCGGCTAATTTCAAGGTTTCAGCTAATAACTTTTTGCCATTTACCGCCATTTGCCGCCTTGCCACATCAAGGGAAATGAGCAGTAATAGATTGGGACTACTTGAACGCAATATTTGCAGAGCGCGATCCACATCTTCTTGCGCGATGAGATTGCCTTGCAAATGTAAAATTGAGGACTGAGTGAGACTCCCTGCAACTTTATGGGTGGATTGCACCACTAGATCTGCGCCTGCCTGTAAAGCAGAAATTGGCAAGTCGGGGTGAAATCCTAAGTGTGCTCCGTGAGCAGCATCCACTAATAATGGAATATTAAAAGCATGGGCGATCGCTACTAACTTCTCAATTTCACCACAGACTCCAAAATAGTTGGGACTGACTAACATTACTACCTTAGCATCAGGATGATTTTGCAGAAATAGTTCTAGAGTTGCAGGACTCACGCCCAAATCCAAATCAAATTCTGGCAAATAATCTGTCGGCAGATAAATCGGTGTTGCACCGTTGAGAACCAGTCCTGCGATCGCCGCTTTGTGGCAATTTCGTCCAATGAGAACTTTGTCTCCTTGTCTACAGGTTGCTAAGAGCATTGCCTGTAGACCACAGGTAGAGCCATTAGTTAGAAACCAGGCGCGATCGCTACCATAGGCTTCAGCCGCTAATAGCTCTGCTTCCGTAACTGCTGCTTCGAGTTCAGGTAGTTCTGGTAAATCAAGACGAAAGACTGTCTCGCCCATCAGTGTTGTAAATTCTCGATCTATGCCCTGACCGCGTTTATGCCCAGGCATATAGAACGGCGCATGATCGATATCAAGATACCGCCGCGCCACTTCTAATAATGGAGTTAGATCCTGATTCAATGTCTATCCTAAATACTTCTCTAAGGCAGTTTCGACAATATCCTTCATTGAAATACCTTGATCTTCAACTGCTTTTTTGAGCATCTCAAAGGACTTAGCTGAAAGTGTAACCCGATGACGCACATCGCGACGCTTGCCTTTAGACTTACTTTCATCGACTTCTGGAATGTAGGTATCAGCAAACTGTCTGATGTCTTCGATACCTTTGCGATCGCAAAAATCACCAAAGCCTTCTCCCTCTTTCCGTTCATTTTTAAAATAAACAAATAGAGGTTCTAAACCTTTTTCCAGATTATTGATATGCAAACGCTGTACATAGGGTTGCGCCAGACGGGTCGAGTCAAAGTTGCCACCAAGCCAAATTTGATATTCGTCTAAGGCACTACCCACAAAAGCGAGTTCAGCCATATAGGGACGCGCACAACCATTAGGGCAACCTGTCATCCTTGTGACAAAGGTTTCATTCTCTAAGTCCAAACTGACTAAGAGTTTACGAATTCGGGCTAATACGCTAGGTAAAGCTCTTTCGGACTCGGCGATCGCTAATCCACAGGTTGGGAAGGATGGACAAGCCATCGAGTAGCGCACTAATGAATCAATTTTGTCAGTCGAAAGCACATGACAGCGATCGAGAATCTTTTGAATTTCTTCTTTCTCATCGGCATGAACTTCTGTAATCAGCAAATTGTGATTGGGCGTTAAGACAAAATCATGATGGAACTTCTCACTGATTTCGCGCAGTGCTGTCTTGAGTTGCAAATCTTCGCGATCGCTAACCCGACCATTCTCAATCGAGACACCGACAAAATATTTGCCATCGCCCTGTTCATGCCAACCGAGATAGTCCTGATATTTAAAATCAGGTAATTCACGAGCCTCAGCAAGTTTTGTTGGATAGTATTCCAACAAAACTTGTTTAAATTTTTCTACACCCCATTCATGCAAAATATGCTTAAAGCGCGAATGACGGCGATTGTGGCGATCGCCATAGTCCCGTTGCACTGACACGATCGCCTTAATTAGATCGTAAATCTTGGCAACAGGTACAAAGCCAATACTGTCAGCAAGTCGCACGATCGTTGCATCATTATTGTGGGCGCGACCCAAGCCACCGCCGACATAAACGTTAAAACCTTCTAACTCATTAGCCGCATTGGTAATTACCACCAACGCCAAATCGTTAGTATAAAGATCGACTGAGTTATCACCAGCCACAGCAATCGCAATCTTAAACTTGCGAGGCATATACTGAACACCATAGATCGGCTCAATATCGCTAATATTGGTTTTAGCCGTCCCAAGTCCTTGACGATTACGAGCCGCAGTCACTTCGGGATCTTCCGAAGCCGTCACCGCTACTTCCCCATCTAGCCAGATATCGTAATAAGCACCAGCTTGAGGTGCAAGCAGATCGGCAATTTTGATTGCATATTCGCGAGCATAGATATATTCAGGCTTATTTTTAAAAGGCGCAGCAGGAGCCATGACATTACGGTTGATGTCGCCACAAGCGCCTATAGTCGATCCCATGTTCTTAGTGATGTCAGCAATCACCGTCTTCAGATTTTCCTTAAGAATGCCGTGAATCTGAAAACCCTGTCTGGTTGTAGCTCGCAAGGTATGATTGCCATAGCGATCGCATAGTTTATCCAACGCCACGTATAACTGCCAAGGGATCACACCACCTGGGCTACGAGTCCGCAACATCATGCTGTATTGCGATTCTTCACCCTTTTCCTTTGCCTTGTCAAAATCACGATCTTTTTGCTGATAAGAACCATGAAACTTAAGGATTTGAATACCATCCTGACTAAAAAACGGATTGCCATCATTTAGTTCAGTATTGATGGGACCTCGTAAAAAGTTGCTTTTCTGCTTGAGGACTTCAACCTTAGAGACCTTTGCAGCATTGATCACAGTGTTCGTCATGGTTCAAATATCGAGATCTAAATTTTATAGTTCTTTGCCCCACCATTATACCCCGATAATCCCATCGGAATTAGGATCAACTTTACAAAAAGAAAACCAGAAGTGGCAGTTCATGAATTACCCCTTTGTTTTTTTGAGTAAGCGCGTAAAGTTATATTAGCCTTCACATTCTTTCCCAAAGTCAGGATATGCTTCCATAAATCCAAAACCTACAACTCCAGCACAACGGGAGTTGCAGGTTTTGGATTTGGATTATACCGAGGTATAGCAGTAGCGAGGTATAGCAGTAGCTAGTTATGTTTGGACAAAAGCAAAACACAGAAGAGGGTTGCGGCGCAACCCTCTTCTGTGTTTTATTCTTAACTTACTTGGCTATACTCCCTTCCCACCCCAAAATAGGCATTATAAACTGAATAATTAGGCGTACGCTGCTTCGCCGCGCACGCCTAATTATTCACTGGGAGGGGAGTAGCTATACTTAGGCAACTAACACAAAAATA